>JANORL010001366.1:0-6210 GCA_031415295.1 Polyangiaceae bacterium
CCGCATACGTCTCCATGCACTCTGAACGGCAAGGCGCACTCCCCTTCGTCCTCGTGCACCAATCAAAACACGCTTCGAGCGCCGTTTCGCATACCACTTCTCGACGTGTCCGTTCCTCCTCGCTCATCTCCAGCCGTCCAAGAGTCTGGCCTTCGACGTTCGCAGCAACCTCCGCGCCGTCCGACGTCGAGGCAAACGCTCCCGACGTTGCAGCAAACGAACCGAACAAAAACAACGCGAAAACACGTGACAAAAACTTCTTTATGAGCCACTTCCTTCACTGTTCCCTGTACGTCGCCCCAACGTCCCCGGTCAACTTTCCGGCGTCGTATTCTCAGCACAACGTCGTTTGGACATTTTCATGCCCAATGAATACCCACTTACCCCGCCCCAGCCGCTTCCAACGCCGCTCGCAACAATGCAGCCACTTGCACGGGCATCGTCGGATCAAATTGCGTGACCAACTGCTCCGCATCGAGAATCCGCACTTCGACCGCTTCGCAATGCGCTTCGAGTGCCGCACGCGGAATGTCACCCACTCGCACGACCGCCGCAGAACCCGGCAATGCAAGCGCCCACGTGGGCGCATACGCCTCATCCGTAGGCAACCCGATGATCGCCACATCCACGCCTTCGCCAAGCTGCATCGTGCCAATGAGCCGCGGCAATGGCGCCCGCGCCGGCGATTCGGTCGAAGCCACGACACCCGTAATACGCCGCATCGAATACGCCAGCATCGGAAGACGTTGCGGAGTCATTGCAAAAACAATGCGCGGAGGTGGCGAAAAACCAGGACGCTCGAGGCGACTCGCCAGCGAGCGCAACACCGGGAACTGCTCGGGCGAAGCGAGCGGCGTCGTCACCGTCGACAAGGCAATGGTTTGAACGAGGCCGCTCTTGCGCAGCTCCTTGACCATGTCGAGAATGTCCAGGTCCGGAGCGTCGACTTCATCGAGCACTTCGTCGAGGCTACGGGGCATGTGGAGGTAATCGAGCAATCGATTACGAATGGGCGCCGTCACGGACAATCGACGCGATTCGGGGGCGTCGAACATACCCAGTTTCGTCGCCTGGTCCGTTAAAACAAAAACTTCGCCATGCGGGGCAAGACGCGCGCGACGTTCATTCTGTTCGTCGACTTGCCGCATGGCTTCCATGAGCAACATATTGGTCGACGCCTGAATGCGCCGAATGACGGGAGGATCCCCGGGAGCAAACGCAAATCGACCGCGACGCGCTGCAAGCAATCGATACAGCGCTCGTTCACCCACCAAACGCCGAAACGTTGCATCGACAACCTGACCGTCGGCCAATCGCACTTCGCCATTGCCGTCTTGCGCGGTAATCGTGAGTGCACCAGTACGCCGATTCATGGCCAAAAGCTGGAGCATATCCACCAAAGGCACTTGCTCGAGGTCCCCGCGAATGTCTTGCTGGGGTGGAGGCAATCGGGAAAACTTCGGCATAATGCCGGTAATGCGTGATATGATTTGATCTGTTTCGGCGCGACGAACTTCATCGGGCAATGCTTCGTCTTCGTGCGATTCGTCGAGCAAATACAATACGGGGATCTCCGCAAGTTGTCCTTTGCCGCGAAAAACATATCCCACGTCGCCACCACGATGAATCTCGCGACCGGCAATGACGATATCCGGGTGAAACTGAAATGCCAATTCGACAGCACTATCGGCGTCGCTCGCAATGCTGACGAGTAGCCCAACAGAACGCAAAATCGACGCCAGAGTGCCCAATGCATCGACGTCGGAATCTACAAGAAGCACTCGTCGCGACATGGATCGCCTTTACCCGAATACCCGAACACCCGCCGTGCGGCCCATCCGTTCGGCTACGACATCCGCCAGAAGTGGATCCGCCGCATGCGCACCTTGAAGCAAGCCGTCGTCATTTCGCGCGACGAGCGCATACGCGCCATGTTCCGCAATGACCGCTAATGCTTCAATACGCGCACACCCCCGCACGGATTGCATATCGAGTCCATGAAATGTGACATTCGTTTCGTCATGACCAATGGCCGCTCGCGCCGCTGCTCCCAAACACGAAGTGGGATGGTTCGTCACGACAACAATTACCGGACCACCTCGACGCGCATCGCTAATCACCGCATGCACGAGCGCCTGGGCTTCGGGCACGACGAGTTCCAATGGACGAACCGCGGAAATCTGTTTGGCAGGGGCAGCGTTGGCCGTTTCCCAGGTCAACATCTCGAGCAAGTCGGGCAGGGTGCTCGTGTCCGCTTCGAGCTTGTGCACGACAGACGCTCGACTAGCTTCGGCTCGTTCACGGGCCACGCGCAGAAGTTTACCGAGGTCCTGGCCATCGTGCGGAAATGCAGCGCCTCCAATGAGCAACGTGGCGCGCGTGCTAGCCGGCCGCTCGACGAGACCAATACGCAAGATACGCCGTCGACACGCGTGAGCACCTAGGCCACTCGTTTCCGGCAACAACATGTGGAATTCGTTTTCGTCGACGCGGGCGAGTATGTCGGTATCGTCTGCCGTGGAAAGCAATCGATCGACAACTTGGGTTTGGCTGGGCATAGACGCAGCATCCGGGGCTTCGACAACAGCCGTGACAATGGCAAAACGTCGGCCATACCTACGTGCTCGAGCGATTTCGCGTCCGGCAACATCGACGTAATACGCAAATGAATACGCGCTCGACGTGGGGTCCTTCAGCGCTGCGCCACCTTGGGCCGATCGTTCACGTTCGGCCAAGAGTGCCAGCGGTGCAGCGGCAGCAGCAGCAAGTTGGGCGAGCAGGTTGTCGGGTTGCGGGAGCGCATCGAGCAACATGGCGCAACCAGCGGCGAGATTACGCGAGGTAATCGGGAGCGAGATGACTCGATTTTTGGTGACGAATGCTTCGAAGAGTTGCGTTTCATTGCCGCGAGTGGGCGGGTCGACGATGCTTGGGGTCGCAGCTCCCAATACGAGTTCACCAGGAGCATCTCCGGCGAGATACACGGCAACACCTTTGGCTCCGGTGAGTTCCTGGAGCAGTTCGACAAACAGTTTGGCCCCGGCGTGTTTGTCCGTGGTCCCGGACAAGCTGGTAACGCGCGAGAGCCATCCAGCCATACGCGCTTCGCGGGCGGCGGCATGTTTTAATTGGTCGCGTTCGAATCGTTCGACGAGACGCTGACGAACGGGGCTGGCTGCACTGAGAATGTCGTCGCCCGACAAAGGCAGCATGAGCATGCCGATACAACCAACGGCAATGGCACTGGCGGCAGCTTCGAGGTTCGACTTGGAGACGAGTGCAAAAATCGCCAAATCGGGATGTAATGACTTGAAGTGATAAATGAGGCTGAGGCCGGCACCTTCACCGGCATCGAGGTCGATAAATGCGAGCTCGGGCGCTTCGACACTGGTACGCGCGACGGCTTCGGGAAAATCGGGCGCAGTAATGACGCGTTCGTTGCGTAAAACGCGCACGAAGAGATCTCGAATGCCCGCATCCGCCGACACACAAAGAACTCGAAGCGTGGTTCCTGGTCTATCGGCAATGGGGCGTCGTGATGCAGGAGGCCGTTGGGTTTGTGTTCGGATCATCCTGGCATTACCTCGCCACGGAAGACTGGACGTGCGGGTCCCTTCATACGAACGTTGCGATTGGTCTCGACGGTGATTTCGAGAATGCCACCGGGCAAGACGATGTCGACGGGGGAATCAAAATGGATTTGCTGAGCATCACAAGCAGCAGCCGCGACGGCACAAGCGCCCGTGCCACAAGCCAGAGTTCGACCGACACCTCGTTCCCATACGGTCACGTCGATACGTGGACGTGGGTCATCGGTGACGACGCGGCAGAATTCGACATTGGTGCCACCGGGCATAGAGGTGGCGATTGTGGGGGCAACGAAATCGATATCTGATTGGGTATAGGACGGGTCGAACGTAATCGCATGCGGGTTACCGATATCAATGGTGGTGAACGTGTGCACTTTCCCGGCGACGTTCACTTCGAGCGGAGGCGTTTGCCAAGCTACGCCCATATCGACGGTGACGGCGTAACGACCGTTCGAGCATTCGATGAGGCATCGTTTGTCACCGGCGTCGGTCGAAATGACGAGCGTCATGTTGGCGTCACCGGCTCGTTTGGCGAGAAACGCGGCGACGCATCGGAGGCCGTTGCCACACATTTCGGGACGCGAGCCATCCGCATTGGAAACGATCAAACGGGGGTAGGGGCCGGACCGATCGATGTAGAGGATACCATCGGCGCCGATGCCCGTATGTCGATCACAAAGAAGGCGTGTTTGTTCGGCACTGAAAGGTTCTGCGAAACCCGTGGGAAGCTCGACGATGACAAAATCGTTTCCGAGGCCTTCCCATTTTTCAAACATGAAACCGGGGTTTGACGCGAAGGGCGCCGAAGGCGACCCGAAGCCTAAAATGTTCAAGCTGGAGTTGCTCATCGTTTTGCCTTGCCGAGCAATTCCCGAGCAGCCTCGACCGAAATGCCGTGGATTTCGATGAGCTTGCTGCGACTCGCAACGCCAACGATGATCGTGACATCGCGTCGACTGACTTCGAAGACGCGGGCGAGGAGTTTGCGTAACTCATCATTGGCAGCACCTTCCGCTGGGGGTGCTGTGAGTGCGACATCGAGCGATCCGTCACGTACGCCAACGACGGTGGAGCGGGACGAGCGGGGACGAACGTGCACGGAGAAACGGACAGCGCCTGCTCGATCGGATATTTCGAGTCGGTCCCATTCTCCGGGGAGGTCACTAGGCGGATTCGACATAGCGCTAGGTGGGGCCATCGTAGCGCAAGTGGGACTGTCCATGCGGTTCGATGATGCGATTCTTTGGCAGAATATCATGGGAAGCTGGTGACGGAAGAAGTAAAGCCGAATGCGTATTGTAACGACATGCGTGACGTAGTGCTAGCGTGAAGGTATGACGCGATTGCGGTGGATGACGGGGGGCGAGTCGCACGGGCCGACGGTGGTGGCGATGGTGGAGGGGATCCCGGCGGGGATGCCGCTGTTGGCTACGGACATCGATACGGATTTGGAACGACGTCAACGAGGGTACGGGCGTGGCGGCCGGATGAAGATCGAAACGGACCATGTTGAGCTTCTCAGTGGAGTACGGGGAGGTGAAACGCTTGGCGGGCCGATAGCGATGCGTATCGAGAATCGGGACCATGCGAGTTGGGTGGGGCGTATGGGAGCAGCGCCGTTCGAAACGACGCCCGAAGCGCTCACGCGACCTCGACCAGGTCATGCGGATCTTGCGGGGGGACTGAAGTACGACCGGAAGGACTTGCGTGACATCCTCGAGCGAGCGAGCGCACGCGAGACAGCGGGTCGGGTTGCCGTGGGTGGGGTGTGCCGGAAGCTGTTGGGGCTGTTCGGCATCGAGGTCTTTGCGCACGTCGTCTCGATTGGGGGCATCGAGTCGAACGCTGCTGAGCTCTCGTGGACCGAGCTACGTGATCGAGCACGCGGGTCTGATGTTGGATGCGCGGATGAAGAGCGGTCGGCGTTGATGCGCAAAGGGATCCTCGAGGCGGCGCATGCGGGGGACACGTTGGGGGGCATTTTCGAGGTGGTGGCGATGGGGGTGCCGCCGGGACTTGGGAGTCATGTGCAATGGGACCGTAAGCTGGATGGGCGCCTGGGTCAGGCGCTGCTGAGCATTCACGCCATCAAGGGTGTGGAGGTGGGGCTCGGGTTCGAGGCAGCGCGGGTGCGCGGGTCCGCAGTGCACGACCCGATTGGGTACGACGCAACGGCACACCGTTTTACGCGACCGACGAACCATGCGGGTGGACTCGAGGGCGGCATCACGAATGGCATGCCGGTGGTATGTCGAGCGGCGATGAAACCGATTGCGACGTTGAAGCGGGCGTTACCTTCGGTGGACGTACGGACGAAAGAACCGTTCGAGGCGGCGCACGAGCGGAGCGACGTATGTGCGGTGGCTGCAGCGTCGGTCGTGGGCGAAGCGATGATGGCCATCACACTTGCGGATGCGTTCCTGGAGAAATTTGGCTCGGACAGTTTGGTGGAGCTGCGGCGCAACGTGGACGGGTACCTTGAACAACTGGCGAGGTACTGACTGTCCTATGTTGAAGGCACGTCGAGACTTGAACGCTCGCTTCGCGCGTGTGGGACACGCGCTCCGCGAGGCCAGTCACGATGGGGGGCTCCGCAGGCAGCTCTTTAAGTCTTTTGGGT
>JANORL010001367.1:0-1630 GCA_031415295.1 Polyangiaceae bacterium
AAACATTCGGTCATGATAAACCTTGCGCGCGAGCCGTGTATCTGAACGCGCTCGATATGCCCGAGGTCAATTCATCTTCCGACCTTTGCGCGGCCGCAACGGACCTATGCAGCCAAGCGACAAACCTGGTGCAGGCTCTGGTGACGCATGGTTTCCGCACGGTTCCCCGGCTTTATCTCGTTACGCAGGGGGCTCACGCTCTGGAAGGCACGGGAATTGTACGCGTCGGACAAACGCCACTCATCGGGCTGGGAAGAACGATTGCCATCGAGCATCCCGAATTGAAATGCACGCGATTGGATCTGGATTCGTCGACAAACGTCGACAGCCATGAACTCATGCGGCAAATGAGCGGAGCGGATCGTGAAGATCAGATTGCGATGCGTGGCGGAGAACGCTTCGTCGCGCGGCTCGTGCGCGCTCCCGCGATTGCCAGCAAGAAAATGGCTGACACAACATTCGTTCGTCCCGACCGAAGTTATCTGATTACCGGCGGGTTGGGCGGACTCGGTTTGTCGCTGGCACGCCGATTCGTCGAGCTTGGTGCGGGTCGCGTGGTCCTCATGGGACGCCACGAGCCTACGCAACAGGCTCAGCAGGTAATGCAGGAGCTAAACCAGAACGGGGAGCGCGTCATAAGCGTACAAGGTGACGTATCGCAAGAAGCACACGTCGCCAAAGTATTGGAACACATTGCCAAGAGCGACAAACCCTTGGCCGGTGTCATTCATGCGGCGGGCGTTCTCCGCGACAAAACGCTGCTCGAACAAACGCGAGAAAGCTTTCAGGACGTGCTGGTGCCGAAAGTGATGGGTGCGTGGAACCTGCATCAGCAAGTCAATGCAGATACGCTGGACTTCTTCGTGATGTATTCGTCCACCGCAGCTTTGTGCGGTTCTCCGGGACAAGCGAATTATTGCGCAGCGAATGCGTTTCTCGACGGATTGGCGCAACTTCGGGTGCGTCAAGGCAAGAAGGCTCAGAGTATCCAATGGGGCGCGTTTTCCGAAGTCGGAATGGCAGCCGCACAGGATAATCGCGGGAAACGAGTCGCCAGCATGGGTTTGGCGAGCTTGTCGCCCAGCGAAGGGCATCACTTTTTGGAAAAACTCGCGACGAGCTCATTGGCGAACGTCGGCGTCATGCGGATGAACGTGCGGCAATGGGTCGAAACGATGCCCAGTGTGGCGGGGTTGGCGTACTTCGGCGATCTTGCCAAGAGCGCGGGCGGTGACCATCGATTGGGCAAAGCCGCCAAAAAAATGCTCGACAAGCTCGAAAACACGCATGACCAAGAAAGAAACACGCTCATGACGGAGCACTTGGCGGAGCAAATTGGTAGCGTGCTCCAACAGGATCCGAGTCGAATCGATCCGCAATTGCCGTTCACGAATATGGGTGTGGACTCGCTCATGAGCCTTGAAATCAGAAATCGCCTGGAAGAAAGCTTAGGCGTGCGGCTCGGAGCAACCGTGCTTTACACCTATGGCACGATCACGGCCCTGGCGACGCACCTGCTCGAGATTTTGGGATTTGGTCCCAAAGCGGTGGAAGAACCCGCGCGTGTCGTGTTGTCCAAAAAAAACGTGGAGCAACTTGGCCAGCTTTCGGATGACGAACTGGCGCGAAT
>JANORL010001368.1:0-3079 GCA_031415295.1 Polyangiaceae bacterium
GCTCTTTAAGTCTTTTGGGCAAAGCCCAAAAGACGAGCCGACTGCTCCGCCCCCATACCCCCCGACGGATCAGACCGCAGCCAGGTCACGATCTGAACGCTCAGTTAGGCGTTTTAGCGAATGGCGCCGCTGCGGAGAAGGGCGTCGATTTCAGCATCGGTAAAACCCGCGTCACGAAACACGACCCGCGTGTGTTCACCAGGATTGGGCGGAGGCTCGAACGCAACATCGTGCGGCGTAACCGGCGTGCGGTATTGCGGGATCGGACCTCGCGATGAAGGGATATCGAAGAACAGATCTCGCGACTTGATGAACGGATCGTCGCGCAGGTCCTTCTGCAACACGACGGGCTCGAGACAACAATCAGCCTTCGCCTGAATCGCCATCCATTCGTCACGAGTCTTCTGTGCAAACGCGGTCGCCACAACGGCCTTGAGTTCCACCTGGTGCGGCCCAGGAATGAGCGCCTCCATGCGTGCTTCGATGCCCGCTGCGGAACAAAAAGAGAGCCAGAACTTGGGCTCGAGCGCGCCCAGAGCAAACGGATGTCCGTCTTTGGACATGTAGGTGTTGTACGCGGCGATGCCCCCGGTCAAACCCTCGGTTCCGCGCGACAAACTCGTGCCCGCAAGAGCCGACGCCAGCGTAGCCGTCGCAAATCCAAGCACGCCATCAGTCATGGACATGTCGAGCACTCGGCCTTCGCCAGTGCGTTCTCGTTCAGCAATCGCCGCGAGAATCGCGATGACGCACCACATACCGCCACTCACATCGGCGAGTTGAAAGCCGGGAAGTTGCGGGGGTCGATCTTCAGGACCTTGGCTTCCGAGTAGGCCAGCACGAGCGAGGTAATTGATGTCGTGTCCTGCTCGATGCGCAAGGTCCCCAGTTTGTCCGTATCCGGTGAGGGCACAAATGACGAGCCGCGGATACTTGGCACGCAAAACATCGTGACCAAGCCCCAAACGTTCGAGGACGCCGGGCCGAAATTGTTCGAAGAGAACGTCGTACGAAGCGAGCAAACGTTCGAAGGCATGACGACCTTCCGGCCGCTTCAGATCAAGGAGTGCACCACGTTTTCCGCGGTTCAAAAGGTCGAACGCGCCAGGCATCAAGTGGCGCAAATAATCACCACTGCCGAGATCCTCGAACTTGTCCACGGTCGCACCGAGATCCGCAAGAACGAGTGTCGTAAAAGGACCTGGCAACAGGCGTGAGAGATCGAGAATTCGTTTGCCTACCAAAGGACGCATGACGTTTTGACCTCAAACCAAGTACGAGAATCGACATGAAAAAGCCGGCTGCCATGATGGGCGAGCCGGCCTAAGAGGTTGTTCAACAGGCTGCTGCGCTTTGCGAATCGTCGGTCGGACTTGCTCAGCGGGCAATGCACGCTTCCGCAGTCCTCCCTAGCTTCGCAACGCTCGCAACACCTATTGAACAACCTCTTATCGTGAGGATTCCAGGAGCGATCAGAGCGAGAAGAGCTTCTGGAGCTTCATCGCGAGCATGTTGTTGCCAGCAACCTTGAGCTTGCCGCCGAAGAAGAGCTGCATGCCGTTGGCTTGCGGGTTCTCCATGAGCTTTTGGAAGTCTTCGGCTGCGAGCGTCATGGTGCATTCCGCATTGCCGGGGTTACCCGCGACGCACTTGGGGTCGTCCTTCACGTTGATGAACCATTCGCCGCCACCTTCACCGGTGATGATGAATTGGTACGTCGCGCCGATCTGCTTGGCGGCATCGGCGTTTTTTTCAATTTTCGCGGGGACTTCCACGTTGAACAGATTCTGAATGTCGACGGCCATGGTGCCTCCTGAGCGGGAGCGCCGACGATGGCCGGCGCTGCACGAACGCTTGATTTCGTGGCCGGGGTGTAGCTGGTAATGACTGTGCGCGTCAAGCGTCCACGTCACGCGGCATGGCTCGTGAAAAAATTCCGATGACACCACTCAATGTCTAAGCCCGCGCCCGCGAAGCTAGACGGTTTGCATGTGGTGCTGTGTCGAGGGCCGACCGCACTGGAAGCACGAACAGGCGATCAATCGCCACGCGGGCATCACGCGGCGGAGGATCTTCAGGTCCCGCTTGCACAAGGCGCAAGTCACGGAGCATCGCCCGATCAAACTGTCCGGAGTTGTGCACTTCGAAGGGTACGAAAGACGGAAGCAACGATACGAGCACGGCTTCTCTTCCGCCCTGACGAATCGAGGTTCCTTGGTAGATGGTCACCGATTGACCAAGCGCTTCTTGGAACACAAACGGTCGCCATTCGAGCGGTGCTTCAAGGTCAAAACGCCGTTCGCCCGCAACGAGTTCACTACGGTCGAGGGTAAACGGAGCACCTCGCGCATCCGATAGAACGAGGCAAAACTGGCAATCAGGATCGATTTCATCAACAGCGAGGACGAGGGACGCGAAATCTGCCGGGGTCAACTCGAGCGCTTTGCCATCAGGCCCGATGGCTTCGAGCGCAGCGTCGTCACCGAGCACGGTAAACGCCCGATCGAAAAGCGGTCCGAGCGTTCGACGAGTGGCCTTGTCGAGTGACGTTCCTACGTAAAACAATCCGTCCGGAGAACTCCACACAGCAACGATGCGATCACGTTCGGGACTCTTGACGAGCGTCAATCCAAACGGATCGCGAAGAGACACGACAACCAGAGGATCGTTCGTAGTGGATTGGAAAAATAGGCGCGATCCATCGAGCACGACACCACGACGGCGATTGAATCTGTTCATGCCTGAACGACTTCGCAGCCCAATGGCGAGGGCCATGAGCGCAACGGGAAGCGCAAAACGAACAAGAGGCGTCGTCGCAGTAACAGCCACCATCAATGACAAGAACACGAGAGGCAGGGTGGCGAATCGCCGCCACGAGCGACGCGGATCCGGTTCGTCTGGAGAAACGGCAGGAAACAACCGCGCCCGTTTGCCTGGGACGTCATGACGATCGCCGCTTGCGTCCGACCCGTCCGCCTGGTTCGCGGCGTCCTTGCGGTGGTGGTCGCGTGCCATCGAACCTCCCGGTTACGCGTTGTCCAAAAGAAACGTAGCACTAGGCCCCCGCTCAAGGGAGGGG
>JANORL010001369.1:0-3647 GCA_031415295.1 Polyangiaceae bacterium
ACCAAACAGAAAGCGGGCAGGTTGTCGAGGCGGACGTCGTGAATGCGGTATTCGATTCCACGCGCGGACAACCGGGTCTTATCGGCTGGTTTGGCGAATTGATCGTAGAGAAGTACAACCCGGGTAAAGACAAACGCATTACGCTCGACAACTGGAAATACGTTTACAACAAGGCCCTCTATGTCGAATGGAACAACACGGTGCTCAACCTCGGCAAGAAAGCACGTGGGCCCTACCGCGCCGAGGTCATGCGATTGTTCACCGATCCCAATGTGTCGTTCATCATGGAGAAGGACTGGTGCAGCTTTCTGTATATGAATGGAATCATCGATCATGCTCCTGCACCGAACGATTCGCCAACGGGCCATGATGTTTGTCGTTTCTCGTCCCCTTTCGTGCAGCTCCGATTGTATTCGGGTTTCACGTCGGACAGGTTCGGCGATCGGGGACCACTGCCGGCCATCGAAGTGCAAGACTGGCTGGCAGACGTCTTTACGCCAAACGGACTAAGTGTTCCGCCACTGCTCGAACGATACCGCGGCTATTTGAAACGACTCAAAGCAAAAGGCATCGATCCGTGGATAGGTCAACCGCGCCGCGCTGACTTGCACTTGACCGAAGCCGTAGGCCATTTCCATCTTTATGCGTGGCTGCTCGATGCGGTCGGTCGACGATGTTCCATCAGCCCCGAATTCCCCACGGGAAATGGTAAAGTCGACTTGGTCTTGCGGACAAAGGAAAACCTCTCGCTCATTGAAGTGAAGAGCCTTCGTGATAGGTCGGACCTTGCGGACTACCGAAAACAGGCCGCGGGATATGCAAAAAAGCTTGGCCTGACGCAAGCGACGCTCGCGGTTTTCGCGCCGACCGAAGACGACGCGATTTTGGCAACGTTATCAGGTGAAGCGGTCGAGGACGGCGTGCACGTGACAACTGTCGCGTTTGGCTGGGTGTGAACGAGCTGCCTATGCTTGCGTTGCGCTTTGGAGCGGGTTTGTCAAATTCAATCCGCCGATGTACCGTCATGGGGGTGAGGTGCGATAGAGCCCGCGATCTCCTCATCGACACCATAACACTTGGCCGAACTCGAAACATTGATTGCCACGCGTGCGACAAACCTGCTAGGGTAGCGCCATGCGTCGGTTCACTTCCTACGGTCCTGCGGATCCTGAAGAACACTTCTGCGTCGAACGCCGCGAACTCGTCGCACAATGCGTCGAGCAGCTCGTGGGTACCAACCCTGCGAAAGGCGGTCACTTCTTCACCATCTGGGGACCGCGACAAACTGGCAAGACATGGGTCATGCGCCAGGCCATCGCCGAGATTCGCGCGAAACACGGCGACAAATTCGCCGTCGGTGCCTTGTCGATGCAGGGACTGCTTAAAGCGTCCGACGGGGAAGATGTCTTTCTCAAGTGCGTACCTGGCATGTTCCGCGAAGGGTTCGGATTTGAGCCACCTGCACCGACGGACTGGGACGGGTGGCTCAAGCTGTTTGCGCGCAAAGGTGGCTTGTTCGACAAACCGCTCATCCTTCTCATCGATGAATTCGATGCCCTGCCCCCTCCTGTCATCGACCGCCTGGTAAACACGTTTCGCAAGATATACCTCGCCCGCGAAGGTTACACCCTGCACGGCCTTGGCCTTCTTGGCGTACGCGCAGTACTCGGCGTAGACAGTCCACGTGGGTCGCCTTTTAATGTGCAGCGATCGATGCAGATCCCGAACCTTACCCGCGACGAAGTCATTGACATGTTTCACCAATACCAAACAGAAAGCGGGCAGGTCGTCGAGCCAGACGTCGTCAATGCCGTTTTCGATTCCACGCGTGGACAACCAGGTCTTGTCGGCTGGTTTGGCGAATTGCTCGTGGAGAAGTACAACCCGGGCACGGACAAACCGATCGCGCGCGACACGTGGGCCGAAGTGTACGATGCCGCGGTGTATGTCGAATGGAACAATACGCTCCTCAATTTGAGCAAGAAAGCCCGCGAGCCCTATCGTGCCGAAGTCATGCGGCTGTTCACCAATCCCAATGTGTCGTTCATCATGGAGAAGGACTGGTGCAGCTTTCTGTACATGAATGGGATCATCGATCAAGCACCAGCACTGGATAAGCTTTCCCACGGCGGACGCGTTTGTCGATTTTCGAGCCCGTTTGTCCAGCTCCGATTGTATTCGGGCTTCACTTCCGACATGTTCGGCGACTCGGGACCCCTTCCGGCCATCGAAATTGGAGATTGGCTCGCGGATGTTTTCACGCCAAACGGGTTACACGTTCCTGCGCTGCTCGAACGATACCGCGGCTATTTGAAACGACTCAAAGCCAAAGGCATCGATCCTTGGATAGGTCAACCGCGTCGGGCGGATTTACACTTTACGGAGGCCGTGGGGCATTTCCATCTTTATGCGTGGTTGCTCGATGCTGTCGGTCGACGATGCGCCATCAGCCCCGAATTCCCCACCGGCAATGGCAAGGTCGACTTGGTCCTGCGCACGAAAGACGCCACCGCACTCGTTGAAGTGAAAAGCTTTCGGGACATGTCCGACCTTGCGAACTACCGCAAACAAGCCGCGGGATACGCCAAGAAACTTGGGCTTACACAAGCAACGCTCGCGATTTTTGCGCCAACCGAAGACGACGCGATTTTGGCGACGTTATCAGGCGAAGCGGACGAGGACGGCGTGCACGTGACAACCTTAGCGTTTGGCTGGGTGTGAATGGGCTGCTTATGCTTGCGTTGCGTTTCGGGAAGTTAGTTGCACGATGCCCAGCGTCGACCCGACCGCACTGCTTCGATTGTCCCACATCGCTGCCCGTGGAAAACGCAATTCTCTCGACGTTGGGGCATATTAAGAGGGGCGCAACCATGATCGGCGATGTTTTACGAGCCGTTCGTCGCGGAAATGATACCAAGCCGCTGCATAGTCCGCGTAGCGGACTTCGTTTGTGGAGCCGCGGGTTTTAACCCGCGGCGTGGTTTGGCGTGGAACGTAAGAGGGGCGCAACCATGATCGGCGGTGGTGGGCGACGCCTGTTTGTTTCGGCGGTACGCGCGTGGTTTGGCGCGGTACAGAAGCGTGCCGCAAGACGATTGGCAGCCGCGAGCGACGCCTGTTTGTCTCGGCGGTACGAGGCCTCGACCCATTGTTCGGTGATGTCAAGACAACCCCCATGAGGCGGTCGCTTGAGAACTTGCGCCACGCGCCTTGCAAACCTTCTACCGTCGCTTACGTTTCGTCGGCTTGCCCAAGACTTCGTCGAGCGTTTTCGCCGTGAGCACACGCAGAGCCATCGCTTCGAGTTCGCTCGACGTAGCCCCATCAACGAGTGCCAACACATTGGGAGAAAGCGCGCCGAAACGTTGACCGAGCAGCCGCTGCAACATCGTGCGTTCGCCCTCGAGCTTTGCATCGCGTACTTCGCGCTTCGCCTTGCGCAGCTCGCGTTCCAGACGCCTTCCAGGGAAGAGAATATCTTCGACCAACGGGTTTCCGATCACTTCGTCCATTGCCATACGCAACTCCAACTCCGGCACCTTCGAGACCCGCTGAAGATACAAGAAAACCGTTCCGATGCAACGATCGCCATCGGGCTCACGCAACAGAGCGCGCAACACCTGTGCCATCTTCGGCAACTCCTCGAT
>JANORL010001370.1:0-36182 GCA_031415295.1 Polyangiaceae bacterium
CGACCTGGATTTCTCCATCCTAGACGACTATCGGGAACGATTCCCGGATGATCGTGCCGCGACGAACCTCGAGCATTGGCAGATTTTCGAATACGAAAACCCCGACACGTTTCTCGGGATGTACACGTTTTGGACTCAAAAGAAATCCTGACATCTCAAGCCTTTTTGTTTCGACCGCATCGCGGACGAAACAATACACGGGTCAAGGGCCTGGGCCCTTGCGCGGGTCGAGGGGCGCGGAGCCCCTCGTCCGGTTTAGCGCGATCACGACGCTAGCGACACATCGATATGATCATCGTTTCCAAAATCGCTTGAGCCGGTCTCCGAGAACTCTTTAATGCTCGATCGGCTTCTGCCAAAAGCATGAGCCACACATTCAGCGTTCCGCGGGGCAATGATTTCAGCGTCGCTTGTACGTCTCTCGCTCGAAATGGGGGCACGCCGGCAGACTTGGCCGCGTCGTCCAATCCTTGTCCCGCGCGCAAAGCCGCGTCCAATTTCACGAGCTGCCTTACCGACCACGCCACGGTACCCAAAAGCTTCAATCCACCTTCGCGTGGATCAACTACATCAGCCAACGTTGCTAATGCTTTGTCGAGTTGCCGTTTGGCAAGTGCATCCAATAATTCCCATACCGTACTCGAACGCACCCGCGTGACCATGATCGCCACTGCGTCGTCCGTAATGGGTTTGCCCTCGCCCACAAAAAGCGACAAACGTTCGACCGCGTCGTGGACGTACCCCAATTCGGGCCCCGCGATTTCCGCCAAATGATCGGCCACTTCAAACGAAATGTCGTGCCCTCGTTCCTTGGCAAACGATTTCACCACGTCCGGTAAAACTCTTCGACTGACCGGCTCGCATGCGACCAGAAAGTTTTCCTTCTTCGCCAGCGTCATCAATTTGCGCCCCGCATGCAGCTTCGTTGCCGACAAAACCAACACCGTACTGTCGACGGGAGCTTTCGCGTATTCCGCCAATGCATCAAGCGGACTGCCCGCGTCTTTCGACCCTTTTTTCCCCTCGCCTTTTGCCGGCGGCGCGTCGTCTTCATCGCCATCGTCGCTCTTGCGGCCCTCCCACCGCTCGAGGCCACGTACCATGACGTACCGACGTTTGGACATCATTGGCACCATCTTGGCGGCGGAAAGAATCGCATCCACCGTCGCTTCGCCCGCCGTGAACTTGTCCTCGTTGAAGCCTGCGATGCCCCCTTTCATCGCCGCATCACGCAACGCACGCATCACGCGATCAGCCAAGAACCGTTCTTCTCCCACCACGAGATAGACCGGTTTTAACGTCCCCTTCTTCGCTTCTTGTTCCGCCTGCTCAGGTGTCACAACTCAATCGCTTCAGGCTTCGTTCGCGCCGCGTCAAGCGATACGTTGCGTGTCGATGATCGATCGCGTTTCTCCTGCCGAGCGTCCCGTAGGTCGACCTGCCGGTTTCCAAAGATGGCGAGATCTTCTTTTTCTCCACTGGGAAGTGCCCGTCGAAGCGCTCGAACGGTTGCTCCCGACAAACCTCACCGTCGACACGTTCGATGGAAAGGCTTGGGTTGGCGTCGTTCCGTTCACCATGCGCGATGTTGCTCCAAGATGGTCACCGTCTGTACCGGGGATCTCGCACTTCCACGAACTGAACGTACGCACGTATGTGCACCATCAAGGCAAGAACCCAGGCGTGTGGTTTTTCAGCCTCGATGCTGCCGCGACGATCGCGGTGATCGTTGCCCGTACAGGTTGGGCCTTGCCGTATCACCGCGCATCGATGCGTCTCGACAAGACAGAAAACGTGATCGAATACGAAAGCCGACGGCTTTTTCCCGGACCACGTCCCGCTGAATTTTCCGTCAAGTACGAGATCGGCGAGTCCGTTGGTCCAGCCAAACCAGGCACGCTCGAACACTTCTTTGCCGAGCGTTACATCTTGTACGCACAAACGAGATCCGGCCTATCGATCGGCCGCGTGCATCACGTGAACTATCCGCTGCATGAAGTTAGGATCGACGCCTGGAGCGAAACCATGATGGCCGCAGCGGGTTTGTCCAGGTCAAACGATGAACCGCTTGCGCTCTACAGTCCCGCCGTCGACGTGGATATCTACGCACTCACCAAAGTTGTTTGAGCACAAAGCATCAAACTCCCTGGGCAAACTTTCGCGTGAGTTCTTTCGTCAGGTTTTTCTGATGCGACTCGAGCGTGCCGCCACCAATTTCCAAAAGCTTCGCATCGCGTAAGAATCGCTCGACTTTGTATTCGTTGCAGTAGCCCCAGCCTCCGAGCACCTGCATCGCGTTGTCCGCGACTTCCTTGCCCACGGGCGCTGCAAACAGTTTCGCCGCATCCGTGCCGATACGGTTTCGTTTGTCAGGACCGACCTCTCGCGCCACCGTGTACACAAGCGCTCGTACCGCTTCGGTCTTCGCGTAGCTGTCGCCGATGTATCGTTGAATCTGCCCGTGATCGGCAATCGGCTTGCCGAAACTCGTTCGTTCCGCCGCGTAACGCACCATGATTTCCACACACCGATCGGCGATCCCGAGACTCATCGCGGCAAGCGTGAGCCGTTCGATCTCCAGGTTACGCATCATGTTCTTCACGCCGCCGCCCACGGTTCCGATCACATTTTCCGCCGGTACGAAGACTTCATCGAGAACGATTTCTCCGAGCGTACTGGCGCGCATGCCCATCTTGGGCGTCTTGGTGCCCGTCGAAAGACCTGGCATGCCGCGTTCCAAGACAAACGTCGTGATCTTGTCCTCGACCTTCGCATACACGAGGAACACATCGGCATCGACCGCGTTCGTGATGAGCGCCTTGTGTCCCTTGAGCACGTACCCATCCCCTTGAAGACGCGCCGTCGTGCGCATTCCCAGCACGTCCGTGCCCGCTCCAGGCTCCGTCATGCCCATCGCGCCGACGTGTTCACCCGAGATGACCTTGGGCAAATAACGCGCACGTTGTCCTTCGTTTGCCGCGTAGAAAAAATTGTTCACGAAGAGCATCGCGTGGGCGAGGTACGCCAGGCAAAACCCTGGATCACTCTTCGACAACTCGTGATGAACGATGACCGCCGCCGTCGCATCCATTCCGGAACCGCCGTGCTCCGATGGAATCGTGATCCCGTGCAGCCCGAGTTCCCCGACACGCCGAAACAGATCCAAATTGAGCGTCCCGGAACGATCGTGCTCCTCCGCTTGAGGCTCCACGACATCACGCACGAAATTGCGTACCATTTGCCGCAACATCCGATGTTCTTCGGTCGGATTTTCGAGATCGAATACGACGTCACCCATGGCGCGACATTAACACGACGACCACATCCGCTGTCCACGCCGCTGTGCACGAACAACTTCACAATTTGTCCATTTCGTTCGCGAAGACCAACATTGACATTCACGCACACGCGTTCGCGCCACTATGCATCCAGGAAAAAACGGGCTACATGCGTCGTGGTGCATCCAGAACACTTGGAATTCGCGCCTGACGCATTCATCTCCGACCTCGATGCCCGCGTTCGAGTTCGCTGGCTTGGAACGGCAGGTTTTGAGATTCGTTGCGACAATCATGTCGTATTGCTCGATCCCTACATAACGCGAGCTTCCTTGAGCCAATGCGTTTTCGGCAGCATTTCGTCGGATCTTGCTGCGATCAAGCAACACGTCCCGCGTGCCGATGCCATCATCGTCGGCCACACCCATTTCGATCATGCCCTCGATGTGCCGCAATCGCACGTCAAACCGGCGCCAAGGTATTCGGTTCTCGCTCGGCGATCACGCTATGTCGCGCGGCAAAAATTCCCGATTCTCAATTGCACATGGTCGAACGCGAACCGGGACAAGAAGCGATCGTCGCGGAGGTCGGGCCATTTACGTTACGTTTTGCGCCCAGCGCTCATTCGCGTTTTTTGCTGGGACGTGTGCCTTTTCCTGGGGAAATCAGCGATTGCGACGATGTGCCCGTAAAAACGGGTGCTTATCGTTGTGGCGCGGTTTTTCGGGTCGAAATGAAAGTGGCGGGACGAACGATCGTGCACCTGGGAAGCGCCGAACTCACGCCCGGTGGCCCTATGACTCGCGACATTGATATGTTGCTTTTGTGCGTCGCAGGATGGAGATCGTCACCCGATTTACCCGAACGCGTGATGCGCCATTTATCTCCACAGCGGTTGATTTTGTCGCATTGGGACAATTTTTTTCTGCCCATGCAACAGCCGGCGCGAATATTACCCGCGGTGGGCATGACGCAACTCGTCGATCGACTTTCGAGCTTGGCGCGGGACGTCCGAATTGGCACGTTACCGCTAGGTGGCGAGGTTGGACTGTAAAACTTATTGTTGCGGGCGCTCGCCCCAACGGGCCCGAAGCGCCGCATTTCCGTCGACCGCGTGATAAACCTCGATGAGGCCGGTCGTGACGAGATGCTCGAGCATACGACGGCGAGCATCGGGGGATGGATCGAGACGGCTCGATTGCCAACGCGTGACGAAGTAGTTTGCTCCGACGTACCCATTACGAAGCCTTCGTTCGGCAGCTCGTAACTCTTCGATGAAGTAAACTTCTTCTTCCGTAGGTTCGTATGACGGGTTTGCCCCGGCAACAAAAGCTGCGGACGCTGCAAACACGACATTATTTTCGTGCTGACTCTGCTGCTCGTTCGTTTCGTCTTCACCCAAGGAAGTGCCCATTGAAACGAGCGGCGCCGGTAGTACGGAAGGCACCAAAGAAGACGAGTCTTTCGATGACGCAACGGGAGCAGCCAGCGATACAACGGGCGACGCATTCAGCAGCACCGCGGGCGTTGTTGGAGGAAGATCTTCGGTCGTGTATCGAGGTTCGGGAGCGGGTGGAACCGGGGGCAATGCACCGTCGGAGTCCTCGAAAAACGACAAACCTTCCATCAGATCGATATGATCGAATGCGGCTTTGCGCAGACGAGCTGATAATCCAGCTCGCCCCCATGTCGACACGTATGCTTGGCGCCCAATGGCCCGTACGCCTTCGATCGCTGGGGCATGATCGGAATCACCGGAAACCAGCACGAGCACGTCGAAGGCCCCCACAGCGGCCAAACGGAGCATGTCCGCGACCATCGTCGTATCGACTTCTTTTTCCTGCGTATACCGGTTCTCGGCGCCACAATTAGCGCACTGGAACATGGTGGTTTTACGAGGAAAACGCTTGACGAAAAACCCAGGTTGTAACTCCAGCATGTCGAGAAAGCCGGCGAGCTTTTTTTGGCCCTCGGTCACCGAGGCCGGGCCCATCTCGATTCCGGTGTAGTAATACGCTCCCCAAAGTAGCGATCCGCCGACACGTTCGACGAGCCACTTGGAGAGTTTCGGAAACGTCAGACGGCGCCCGGAAGCTTCGTCGCGCCAACCCGAGTGGAAGTTTTTACCATCGAAAAAAATGCATACGCGCATGTCACCGCCACAGTGCAAAAATGACTACCGTTCGAACAGGGTTGAGGGTCGATGTTCTATACACCGAACTACGTCCGGTCAACCTTTCGGTTCGTTTTGTAGACCAACGAAATTCACGTAGGCGCTTACACGCACAGCCACACGCACGCGACAGGTTCTCGCTCGAACCAAAACACGATCAACACCATATCTTTGCGTGTCGACCATCTTTGGCGCAAAGTTCGAACACTTCTGCTTAGCGGTGCAGTCCATTCCTGTTTCGTCATGAAATGATCAGCAATCAAAGGTGAGACCTTGATTTCTTCATCGCTCGTTCGGCTCACACTCGTTTTGACCCCCATTCTCACTTCGTGTCGGACCCCGGATACGCAATCGCCGGATGCTGGTTCGGCCCGGACGACGCCCGAAGTGGCCCCGATCCATTCCTCGCAGACCACCATCGAAAACCTTGATCTCGACGCGAGTGTCGATGGTTTTTCAGACGCACCTTTCGACACAGAAACGGACGCATCTTTCGACGCAGAAAGGGACGCGGATGCAATTACCGATGGAGCGATGGACGTTGACGCGGAAAGTGACGCGGGACCTCCTCCTGCGTGTCCCGCCGAAATGGCGCATATTGGGCGATATTGTGTCGACCGCTGGGAAGGACATCTCGTCACGAAAAACAGCGATGGAACGACGACGCTTTGGCCTCATCATACGCGCCCGGAAAACGGCGTATTTTTGGCGCACAGTGCATCCGGGGTATTTCCTCAGGCCTACATCAGCCGCGTCGAGTCCAAAGAAGCTTGTTCGCAGTCCGGAAAACGGCTGTGTTCACGTTCGGAATGGATGCGTGCTTGTAAAGGTTCGCGCGGGTTTCGATATCCTTATGGCAACGAAGGCAAACGCGGTGCATGCAATACTGGGAAAGGGCATTTGTTGACTACGTTTTTCGGGGCAAAACGCAGTTGGACCTACGAAAACTTCAACGACCCGCAACTCAATCAAGAGCCAGGATTTTTAGGAAAATCCGGGGACTACGAAACCTGCCATTCGGACGAAGATGTCTACGATATCGTGGGCAATTTACACGAATGGATCAAAGACGACGTTGGTACGGACATCGAAGAAGTCCTGGAAAAAGATGGCGTCGAGCGTAAAACGCAGCCATGGCGGGCCGGCAATGCCATGTTCATGGGCGGGTTTTTCAGCACCACCATCGAACATGGCCCAGGTTGCACGTATACGACCATTGCCCACGAACCGAGCTACCACGATTATTCGACGGGGTTTCGGTGTTGCAAAACGGCTACGCTTCCCGACAAACCCATAAAAACCAAGGGCAAATCGAAAAAATAGCCATCTGCGTCACAGTGGCAATGGTGCACTCGTCGCAGCTGGAGCAGGTGCGGGAGCTACTGTAGGAACGAGAATGGCATTCGATTCTTTGCGCGTTCGTTCCTTTTCGATTAATGCTGACAGATCCTTACCAAGTCGGCTGCGCAAGTCATTCCACTGCTCGGCGGCGTACACATCCGCTTTTTTGCTGTAGATGGTCGCGTAGTCGCTGCCCCGTTCGTCTTCCTGGACCAAATGGCCGTACAAATAACCATTACGCACGTCGACGACGAACGCCTCGACATAGCCCTTGACGGCAGTATCGAGAAACGGCACGAAAAATATCGGGACGATGAGCCAGCCAAGCGCGACGAGCGGATTGACGCCACCATTGCGATATCCATGATCAACGATGACGAGCACGTCCGTTTTGGCGCGTGCAGCCAAAAGCCGTAATTTTTTGACGGACACTTCGCTCGATTGCCCGTAATGGCCGTAATTTTCCTGAGAACGACGTTGTCCCGTGACGAGCAACGGGGGAATACGATAAACGCTCGACGTGCCAGGTATTGCCACAAGCGTTTTATCGAGGTCCGCGGCAATTTCAGGGTCGAAGGTATAATACGACAAACGAATCCCAGACGATGGCATCTGCGGCCGGGCCTCGAATGCTTTTCGAATGGCCTCGTCGTCGATTTCTGCCTCCGCATCAATCTGAAAACTGGTCGACCGCGCAGGCTGGTAACTCCCTCCCCCGCACCCCGCCCCAATACCCAGCATCAACACGCCAAAAGAAATAAAATCGGAAACTCGTCGCTTCATGGGTGTCCCTTCAGGCGTCAGAACGGACGCCAACGACAGACCTTACAGTCGATAGGCGCCGCGCGACACAATACGTCACTTTGAAGCGTCTTGGCAACAACGTACGCCCGTAGAATAATCGAGATAACTCTTGGGATGCGCCGTAATGACCGCATCGCAGCCGGCTCGTGTGGATCGTGCATAAAATCCGCCGGCAAACGCGCCGCCTTCTTCATCGATCCATTCGTCCAAATTCCCGACCATGTCGTAAATCGCATCCTGGCCCCAACGACTACGACATGACGGCGTTTCTCCCGTTTGTCGTAACAAGGTCGAACCCCCGACTCGCACGCGATTCAGACGCGGATCGAGATGTCCAATCGACGCATTGTCGTGCAACATCGCCGCCGGATGTACGTCTCGATTGACGTTACACACGCCGTCAATGTACGAATCCCCATAAGGAAATTGTTGATCGTCTTCACCGCGACACGCCAAGACGAATTCGGTCAACGTGCACAATCGTTTTCCCGCCGCTGAACACGCGCTTTCGGCGACGAGTCCCGTCAAGTATCCATTGGGGCGCGCATGCACCACCGACACTGCACGAACATCAATTTTTTTGCCTCGTTGCCATTCCGGTAAAAATGGGAGCGGCATCGAACGCGCAAATACACTCCCCACACGACTACGCCCTGTCGCCCAATCCCCCATCGCAATCTCGAACAAATTCGGGGTCACCGGAAAGTCCGGCGAAATCGTGCGCCCACTTTCCACGTCCACGATCGTCGCCTCGAACCGGTCCACACACAGTTTCCCGTCCACGAGAACCATTTCCGGCGGACATGGTGACTTCGTCTTTTTTGCCCCTTCTTCGCTGGGCTCACCGGCAGTCGAAATAGGTTTTCCCAGATCCCGGACGATACGTACTTCCGGTAGAATGTCCAATCCTTGCGCGTACGTGCCAAACCAACGTAACGATCCATCCGCGGCCCATGACGGCTGTCCAACGACACAAATCCCCGGCGCTGCCAATGCAGGAATATCGACGAACTGACCCGGAACGACCCCTGGAACGAATTTTTTTCCCGGCAAACCATCGCGACAAACAGCATTGGATTGCCCCTCGGGCCAGGGAACCGAAGCTGTTTCATGTCCTGCGCCGTCCATCCAGACAACACGCGTACGATCGCGGTCGATGCGCCAACTTCCACCCCCCGGCAAACTCACTTTCCATCGATTTTCAGAATCGAGCGATGGAGCCATTGGCATTGTTTTTCCTGGTTGAGCGTCGACGGCGACGTCGCCCGCCGCATTCACGCGATAAATTCGTCCGTCGACGACGGCTCGACCACTGCCATCCGCGCGCAATTCGGAATGCGTCATCCGTACGCGTCGCGCCAGAAATGGCGGCGAGGCTTCTTGCACCGAACCATCGCGCTTGGCCGATTGCAGCGTTCGGCCATCGTTTGTCACAAAATACCCTGTGCCGCCCACCCAAGCCACGAGTTCCGCATCGTATTTCGGTTGCCCGGGACGACGTTTCGGCCCCGTTTGCAAAATCGTTTCCAATGCTTTCGTATCGACGCTTGGCCACGCGCCCGGATCGATTGCACACATGGGCGTCGGCAATACAAAAGTCGACGTTTCGCCCACTTTCGTCAATCCACAGGGCCCACCGCGAGGTGTCGTTTGCGTGAGTAACGCCATGCCCCCGGTCATTTCGACGAACCGCGGCCCAGAAAAACCACGCACGTAGCCCCAATCGTATTCACCTTCGACGACGAGTTTTTTGGTTTTTTCGTCGAACAACCCATCGTCGTTGATGAGTCCCGATTGAATCGTCGCCCATCCCAACGCGGGAGGAAGTCTCGTCACGATTTTCGGTGCATTCGACGACGTTTTTCCTTTTTCGAACCACGCCACCATGACGCCTTGCGGCGTTGCTTTCGCATCCACGACGGTCATTCCATCGAGCGGCGGGACGAATTTCAAGCCGGTCTTTTTTATTTCGCCAAACCCATCACTCGTGGCCCATGACGCAAGCATTTCCACGTCGCGCCGAATGATTTCGACTTTCTTTTCGACCTTGGGCTTCTTGTCCTGGTTTTTCTTCTTGATCGTCGGTGCTTTTTTCTTGGTCGCTCCAGGTTTTTTTTTGGCCGGAATTTTCAGCACCGGTTTTTTTGATTCGTGCGCCCCATGCCGAGCAGGTTTGGCTTTCCGAACCGGAACGTTTACGTGCGGCTTTTCGGCTTTGACGGTGTGGTACTCGAGCGAGATGACCGCCAACTTCCGACCTTGAACGGCAACCGCCTTCGCTTCGATCGTGGCACACGCACGCGTTTCGGCTTCAGCGCGATCCGCCGCAAACCGCGCGATACACAAATGCTCCCCGTCACTCGTCACGAACTCGCGTTTTCCGTCCGCTCGCGCAAACGCTGTCACGACATATTCGTCGACGAAACGAACCACCGGACCAACATGTCCCGCTTCATCGATCCACCGGACAAACGCCTCGCGTTCATCTGCGCCCTGCGACACCACAAGCACCGCACGATCGACTGATAACGGTTCGACGCTCGTTGGAAGGTTTGTTGCAACAGGCGCTCCGAGAATCGTTCGACCTTGGACCACGACAACCGGCGGAGGCGAAACAGCCGAAGTCATCACGCTGGCGACCGGTAAAGCCGCCTCGGGAATCGACGCAGAAGCGCGAGGAAGCATGGTCGCACGTGGCAAACGTTCGGCGGGAGAAACCCCGGAGCACGCCGAGGCAAACGCCACAAGCGTCAGAAGCGAAATCGATGAGGTACGAAGGATACGCGGCACAGAAGCGCTCACCATATACTCCGTTCACGACGAAGGTGCACATGTGCGTTTTGCGAGGGAGACGTTGGGGTTTCACCCCAAACCCACGAAGGCTGCTCGACCTCGTAAGGGGCACTGCCCCTCAACCCGTTCATGCATCGTCTGCTTCGCGGTTGATGCACGGGATACGAGAACTATTTTGACCTCAAAACAACGTGCGAACGAGGCTTCGGTGGACGGACGTAGCGGATGTGGTCGCGATGGGAATTTTTGTGTGTGCAGACTCGACCTGAGCGTGACAATTCGCTACTGTGTGCGTTGAGGTCACACGCGATGGGCAACAAGCTGGACGACGAACTCGCACAAGCGGCAGGGCTTGGATCAGAAGATGTGGCACGCACGTCGGCTCCGCCGGTTGCGGTCGCGGAATCACGCAGCAAGGCTGCTCCGAAAGCGGGCACGAGCCTTGGGCTCCTGGCAACGCTGCTGGTGATGGTCGGAGCGCTCGTGGCGCTATTTATGGTGGGATTCAAAGACGCTGCGATTTATGCAACGCCCGTGGATCAGCTCATGGCCCAGAAAGACAAACTGATGGGCCGCAAGGTGCGCGTCGAAGGCGAACTCGTCGTTGGCTCATTGGAAAAGCGCGACAAACCTTGCGAATATCGATTCACGCTGCACGGGAAAGAAAAGAAAGAAACGTTGTCCGTTCGTTATCCGCAATGCATCGTTCCCGACACGTTCCGGGACGTACCTGGCGGTGGCGTGCAAGTGACCATCGAAGGAACGTTGAAATCAGCAGACGACTTCGAAGCGACGCTGGTCATGGCCAAATGCAGCTCGAAGTATGATCCCGAAAAGCACGAAATGAAGCCTGGCGAAGGCCTCCCCGTGAACTGACCGTGAATTGACACGGAAAAACCATCGTCGGTCCCTGCCTTTTTTCTCTCGTCCCCTCCATTGACGCCCAAACGACATCCGCCCTTGACGCGCGGGCGTTATGCGTATTTGCTTGGTTCATGGTGACTTCGCATCGATTCGTGGCGTGTGCGGCCGTGGGTTTGTCCGCTATTGTCCTCGTGACGCCCGACCCTGTAGCGGCGCAAGAACTCGCGGTTCAGGGACCCGTTATTGCGTGTCCGGCGATTTTGCTGATCGATTCGATTCCCGCGAACCTCGAATGGTCGTATTGGATCACCGGTGGCGGGGGATTGGATTCGACTGGTTCGGGCGATCGTTTTGGCGTAATCGGAGCGGGCGTGGAGGCGACCACGCAATTGGTTACGGCGGCGACGCAGCACCAATACGGTGGACCGTACGAGTTTCGCGGTGGGCCGTGGTGGAACGTCGTATCGGATTTTCGCGGAGCGCGAGCGGAGGGCGGGTATGTGCTGTCGTTCGGGCAGGTGCAGCACGCGCAATGGGGCACGTATACGGTACGTGTTGGCGGAGGCATGGGAGAAGATCGACTGGGTTTGTCGCCGCATTTCGTCGTCACGGCTACGGGCGGAATACGTTTCGCGGGTGAACGATACAGTGAACGCGGCGCATGTGATTCAAAACCGGGGCCCAAAGCGATAACGATGGCGGACAATTTTCGACTTTTTGCTACGGCGCGAAGTACGTTGGCGGAAGGCGCTCCGTGGCAATTCACGTTTGGCGTGGAATTTTCACCATCGTTTTTCTTGCCACCATATTCACTGGGCAAGTGGATTGGATCGAGGCCGTGAAACATTTCACACGTAATCGACGTTCGTTATGGTTGGTGTCGACAAACCTGGTACTGCTGGCCATCGCATCGCGCAGCAGCCTCTCAGATGGTGTTGAGCAGGCGTCGCGAGCGTTGTGATGCTAGGCAGGACGACGGAAGCGTACATCGTACGCTGAGTAAGTCCGACCGACGCATCGCAACGCGCAGCAGCCTGATCAACACCATCTCAGAATTTTCCTGCCAAACCTACCATCCCCGGACTAACCCACGGTACCACCAGCGCTCCGGTCGATGAATTCGCCGGCGCCTTCTTACGCACGGCGAGCAATAGGACGCCCGCAGCAACGCCTACCCCGCCCACGACAAACCCCACCGTAGAAATCGATGCCAACTCATTGGCCTTGTCGAGATCCGGCTGCGCTTCTGCAGGACACGCCTTATTCGGACAAAGCTTCTCGAGTTCCTTCACTTTGCTTAGTTCCAGCCCGCCCATTACGCCGCCCAAAACCAGCCCAGCCGCTCCCGTACCAAATGCCACAATGGCCGGAACGAAACTACCGCCCGAAGCACGCGTCGTGTCGGCACTGGGAGTCGTTTGACGCCCAATGGAGACCAGCCCTGCATCCACGACGACCACGCCGCCCTTGTTCGGCAATGAAATTGCCTTTTCAAACGGTGTATAACCATCGGCCGTTACACGCACGATATGCGATCCAGGATCCGCTCTCCGCGCGACCCCAGACGCAACATCGAGCGGCTTATCATCCAGCGTCGCTTTGGCCGCATCTGCGGAAACGCCCGACACGCGCACGAGTACCGTGGGAATTCGTGCCAAAAGGTCAGCGAAATACTTCTTGCTGTCCGCCTGTGCGTCTCGAAAAACCTTCGGCGCGCTCGACGGAAGTGGCTCGGCCATAAGGCGTTCGTATGTGTCTGCTGCTTCGGTGAGACGCCCGAGTCCTTCGAGCGCACGAGCCGCAACATAAAGATGGTAGACCGCGTGATACAATGACTCGGCCTTGTTGGCAGCGTCGAGCGCTTCGGCGTATTTTTTCGTGTCGAGTAAATCTGCCGCTTGCTGAGCGAGTTCCCGCGCGCGATCTTTGTCCGACGGCGTGGCCCCCAGGGCCAACGCAGGCATAAAGAAAAGGCATACGGCCAGCGCAAACGCTCGCTTCATGCGCTCAAGGTACTCCAAGGCGCCATTCGCTGTCGAGTGCCACGGGCATAATCATCGCTCGAGGCTACGCTAATAGCCGACATTGCGCTTTTTCGTCTTGGTCGTGGTGGTGGTCGTCACCGCCGGGGCACCCGTCGACCGAGATGTACTGACAGGAGGAGTCGTCGTTACGGGCGTCGTGGTGGACGACGAAGCTGCCGCAGGCGGTGGCGGTGCAGGTGCACCGGACGATGCCACGGGAGCGAGAATCGCCGCGTGTTGGGAGGAGGATTGAGCATCCGCGGGGCCAGGATCGCGCGAGGATCTGGCGAGCCACGCGAACAATCCACCGCCTAGGACGAGCACGACCGCAACGCCGGCCAAGACAAACATCGACGAGCGGCTGGTTTGCGGGTGTTTGTCCGCTAGAACGAGGTTTGTCGAGACAGAACCGCTCGACGTGGAACCGGACATCGAGCACCCCGCGGCAAATTCCTGAAATGCAGCGACCATTTCACGCGCGGACTGAAACCGTTTGGCCGGGTCGCGGCATAACGCTTTTTTTATAAACGTATCAATGCTTGCGGGAAGATCCGGCGCAATCACGGTCGCTTTGGGAATCGGGTCTTTACAAATCTGCATTGCGAGTTCGAGCAA
Source organism: Polyangiaceae bacterium (assembly GCA_031415295.1). Lineage (GTDB taxonomy): Bacteria > Myxococcota_A > Polyangia > Polyangiales > Polyangiaceae > Polyangium. Next base: position 13,890 of record JANORL010001370.1, read on the forward strand.
ACTCGGCGACGGAAACGGCAGTTGCCCCGTGACTGCGCGAAAAATGAGGACACCAAAAGACCAAAGGTCCGCGCGATGATCGACTCGAGCGCCCACTTGAATTTGTTCGGGACTCATATAATGTGGCGTGCCCACCATGGTCCCTTGTACGGTGGAACCGTCGACATTTTGGTCAGCTGTGCCATTTTTTGCTTTGGCGACACCAAAATCGAGAATTTTGGGTATTTCTTCGTCGCCTTCTTTGGCTAGAAAAATATTTTCAGGCTTGAGGTCGCGGTGAATGACTTCTTCACTATGCGCCAAGTGCAAGGCTCGACCAATCGCCGTAACAATTGGGACCAATTCACTTATGGTCACTCGCCCGACACGTTTGAGACGCATTTCGAGGTCTTCGCCTCGCAAGAACTCCATGACGATGTACGGCGTTCCTTGATCGACACCGTGGTCGAGCATTTGCACGACATTCGTCGAACGAATACGAGCAGCTGCTTTGGCTTCGCGTTCAAAACGCGCGCGCGTAAGAGCTCGAGGATTGGATATGGTGCCGTCTTCATCTTCGACGCTCGCGGGAAGGTCGAGCAGTTTGTCGTTCATGAATTTGATGGCTACAGTCGTCTCGAGACCTAGGTGCGTCGCGACCCACACGGCGCCCATGCCACCACGCTTCAGCAATCGTTCGAGCCGATATTTTTGGGCAATGACCACCCCTGGCCTGAGTTCGAGCATTTCGTCAGCCATGTTTCTATTGTCTCGGCTGCGGGAATCCTTGCTCATGTTCGTTCAGTAGCACCGATAGTAGCCAGGGGGGAGCGTCGTAGCCGTACAAGTACCACCATTGGGACATGGATCAGCGAGTCCTGGATCGCAGAAATATGCTTTGGGGGCCAGGCATTGAGCGGGACCAGTACAAAAGATATTATTAATGGTTGTGCCGGTGATTGAACCACAGCAGACGAGCCCCGCACCGCAATCCGTCGCGCTATCACACTTGATGGGCGCTGTACCCCCACCCGTACATTTCGCCACGCAACTATAGGTCGTATTGTTGGTGAGACAGCACTCCTGGGCGCCAACCGCGCAATAATTGCCTCCGCAAAGAATGCCTTGGTTGCCGACGGGCGTTGAACAGTTCACCGTTATATCGCTGATGTTGCCATTAGCAACGGTTCCAGTTCCATTGCTCAACGTGCAGGTTTGTCCCGCCGGAGGCGTCGCCACGGTGACGGAATACGTAATGCCACTTGCGACCGTCATTGGAAACACGAAAGAGCCCGCAGCATTCACGGTCATTTGATCTCCGCTATTGTTTTTCAAAACGAGCGGACCGGCGATTCCAATGGCATTGCCCCCTATGGTATACGATAGCGTCATACAAGAAACAGCCACGTTGGTGACATTGGCATTTCCCATGGTGCCGCTACCATTGGACACGGTACAGTTTTGGCTCCGTGGTGGATAACTAGGTTGCGTCATTACGGCGACTGAATACGTTGCGCCCGGAGCGAGCGTTTGGGCAAAAGCAAACGTGCCGTCGGAGGTCAGATTGAGATCTGCACCGCCATTTTGCTGCAAAATCGCGGAACCCACGAGGCCCGAGATCGTTCCACCGACGGTATACGTTCCCGGTGCACAATTGACGAGAATACTGCTGACGTCAGCATTTCCGACAGTTCCGGTGCCGCCCGAAACGACGCACGGTCCACCCGATGCTGGCTGAGTCTTGACGGCGACATCGAATACGGAGCCGCTCGATACTTTGGTCGCAAATTGAAAAACGCCATTCATGGCCACAGGCAAATTGTCGGCGCCACCATTCGTGAGTACCAATCCGGACCCGGTCAAACCAACGACGGTACCTCCAATGGTTTGGACCGACGTGGAACACGTTATGGTGATGTTGGTGATTGCGCCTCCTATAGCCGTTCCAGAACCATTAGAAACGGCGCACGATTGCGAGGGAGACGAGGGAGCAGAAGCAACCGTCACGTCGTACGAACTGCCCGATTGCACCTTGGCAGGGAATGTGAACGCACCATTCATACCAAGTTGAATATCGTCGCTGCCATTGTTATGCAGCACGAGGCCCGTCCCGACGAGCCCCGAGACGGAACCGCCAATGGTAACGAAATCTCCACTTGCACCAGACGATCCTGCCCCGCTCGCGCTCGACGCTGCTGTCGTGACCTCGAAATCATCAAGACCGGAAACGATTCCGCAACCGGCGAAGCCGAGCGCTAGAATTACCCCTGCGCCTCCGAATGATCTTGTCCGAAACGCTGCCTTTTCAGGGTCCGAACGTCCGTCGGTCGTATACCTCGAAGCATGCGCCATACGTGCATGAGACGCGTATTCCCGTGCGATGTCAATATCCTACGAGATGTTTGTCGTTGGATCGATCTTGAATTTTGCAAGGCATGCCTGGAGCTTGGAGTTCACCCTTTCCTTCAGCGGCCAACCGTGCGAGGCTTCAAGTATGCGCGCACGCTGTATCTCCGCCGTTTTGTTCGTCGGCTCATTGCGTTCCGCTTGCTCGGATAGCGCCAAGAATACGCCTCTGACCGATCCTTGTCTGCGCACGGAAGAAGTGGTCGCCGAGCCCAAGCCGCGCACGCCGCGCTGGGCTTTCGAGCCTTGGATCTCCAAGGATATTTCCGATGGAGCCGATACCTACGCGTTCGTCAAGGGTTTTCGCGATCGAGATATTCCCGTGGGCGCGGTGGTCCTCGATAGTCCCTGGGAAACCCATTACAACACGTTCATTCCCCATCCGACGAGATACCCAAATTTCGATAAGATGGTGCAAGATCTGTCAAATTCAATTGCCTTGACGTGGAGAGCCTCGAACCATGGCCAGAACCTACCGTTCCATTTTTGAATATCTCAGCGACGAGAAGGAACGCCCGTACCTCATCCCGGCGATGGACGGCAAACTCGATGATGCGGGACGACTTGTCTACGCGAAATTGCTCGACGATCTAGATCCATTACGGGCCGAATGGGTGCGTCTCGAAGTGGCATTGCAGGCGCAAGCAACGACGGACACGAACATACATCGACGCTTCATCGAACTCGGGCGTGAAATTGGCCATGACTTTCAGCGGATGATGAGGCGAAAAAATGTTTTGAATTGTGGCCAAGGAGCGAATGAAACACGACGCGTGCGATTCTCGTTCATCTGTGAGAGACGCTGGGAGACATTACAGCCCACGGAAAGCTCCACGGCGCGCCATTGCAACGCTTGTGATTCACGCGTATACCATTGTTCCACGGTCAACGAAGCCGAAACGCATGCACGCGCTGGTCATTGCATCGCCGTTTCGTATGACCTTGTCGAGAAGGCAGCCGGTGGTGGATACCACAATGCCGTCGGGCGACCTGATCCGGTGAGAGATTGGAGCGAAAACCTCTTTCCGAACGATGAATGATGTTCCGAAACGGAAAAGCGCCAAATCCCATTTATTGACCGCTACAACTCATTTCAGGAACGGCGCGACAAGCCCGAAACCACATCCCGCCAAATGCCGCGCGAAATCGCGCCCAGCGCCAACGACTTGGAAAGAAGCCATTCTGGCGGGCAATCGCGTGCTTGGACGCGGATAAAGGTTTCCGCATATTGCGGATCGGTCATCATCCAGCGGAGCAGGCTACGGATCACAAACATGGGCGGCTCGGAATAAAGTTCGCGCTCGATTCGGTTGGTCGTCACGACATACATTGAATGCGTCGCGCTCCAGACATCGCGTCGATAAGCATCCATTACCGCGTTCCATTCGAGCTCGCTGGAAAACCATTGGGCAAGAGCCGAATCGAGAAGTTTTGCCGTAATCAATGCGTCGTACATGCCTTGACCATCCGCCGGGTCTTTGTAATGCAGAGCGTCGCCGACGAGCACCCAACCGAGCCCACTCGGTTGTCGATAACCATTGCCGATTTGTTTGATTCCCGTGACACTCGAAACACGCTCGGCCCCCTCGAGGTAGTGCCAAACGCGCGGAAGCGAGCGTAACGTATCGATGTAATATCGTTCGGGATCACCGTTGATACGGACGCGATCGGAACGATGATGAGTATTGACTGACCATTCGCCATTCGGCATGGCAAAGAACAAAACGTCGAGTCCCCTGGCCGTGGCAAACACGTACCCCACGGAATATTTTTCGTGAAGGGGCTTCACGCCTTTCCAATTGGCAAAATACACCGTGCTCGTCCGTTTGGATGATTCTTCGACGACGCTCGCGCCGACTTTACGTGCAAGGAGACTAAATCTGCCATCGGCACCCACTACGCACCGCGCAGTAATTTCTCGCGGACGCTCGCCTTTGCTTGCCCCAACGATACCCACGACGTGTTGGTCATGCCGAACTACATTCGTCACGTTGAAACCCGTCATTGTTGTAACGGATGGAAAGCGCCGCAGATTTCGCCATAACAATTCATCGAACGTGAATCTATAGACTCCGCGCACGTAATTGCGTCCGGAAGCCAATTGAGGAACTGGAAAATGCGCAATGAATTGACCCGCCATATCGAGGAACAACGCATGCATGCAGGCGTGTTCGTCCGCATAAGCAGCTTCGTCGATTCCGATCTCATCAAGCAGCGCCATAGCTCCGGCGTGAATTGCCGGAGATGACGGAACACCAGGATTCGACGGGAATGTTGCGCGGTCGACGATGAGAATACGCATTCCGCGTTTTCCCAATCGAGCGGCAAGGGACGCTCCCGCGAGGCGACCGCCAACGATGATGACGTCGTAATCAGGAAATGCGACCGAATTGTTATCGGCCGACAAACTCATTGCGTTTCTGGAGCCGGACGGCGCGGAGCGGGTCCTTCTTCGACAGTTGGAGGCGGAGTATCGGATGATGGTGGCACAAGGGTTCGTTCAGGCGTAGATGGCGGCGCTGGGCGTTCAACTGCCTTTGGTTCGGCGGCCTTCGGTTCAACCACTTTGGGCTCGGCCGCTTTGGGCTCGGCAATGGCTGCTTTAGGAGCAGCATCTTCGTCCTTACCGTCACGGGCCGTCGACGTCCCGAGTGGCAATGGCGTCTTTTTCGTACTGAATGGTGAATCGCCCTTACTGCGCGATTTCCCTGGACCCGGACCATCGGTCGTGGAGGGATCGAATTTGAGTTTCCCGAGCGGACCATGAATATGCCACCCGAAAAACCCATCGGAACGCTTGGACTTTTTGATTCGGGGATCTGCCAATTCAAAAAGTGACGGCGCCGATGAACCCGGAGCTCCCAAAAGCATTTTCGTCAAATCGCTCTTGTTGCGATACGCATCGGTAAACTTGAAACGCACGTAAAGATCAGCAACGGATGAACCTGCTGGTTCACGCACACTCACTTTGCCATCGCCTGCAAGCTCGATGTCCGCCCCATTAGCCTCGAACTTGGTGACTTTGAGCGCGCCGTCTTTGGCTTCGGCGGTAATGATCAAATCGCCCAGTTTGGCCTCGGGCAACGCAATTTGATTCTTTATTTTGGATTTACCATCACCAACGGTGACGCCATTGATCGCCAAATCGAGCATACCGCTCGCTTTGCTGAATTTGCCACTTTCAGCCGTCAGTTCCAATTTTCCCGTCGCAATCCCTTTGATAGGAATCCCGAGCGTGTCTTTGATGATGTCCACGTATGCCAAATCCACTGCTTCGAGCTGCACTTCAACGGGACCGCTCGCTCCACCCACCGGTACCATTCCCTTGATTTCGCCATTAAATGCCCGCGCCCAAAACTTCACGCGTAATCTGCCAATGAAAAGGGGCAGAATTTGTAGACGCGCATTGAGTTCGTCCACCTTGACCACGGATTCCGTGGGTTTGTCTTTATCGCTTGCTGCGTCATCCGACGGTGGCAAATAAATGCGCACGCCGGTGGCTTCGACGCCAGTGAACCAATACGAATCGAGATCGTCTATTTCCACACGTTGAATAGAACTCTTGGGCTTTTGCGCACGCAGAGCGATTTCAGCAACCACCCGATCTTTGAGACGATTCCATGGAAACGTGAGATAGAAAAAAAGAATCAGGCACGTCATGTAGAGTGCCGGGTATGCAAGAAACTTGAGAATGCTGACGAGGCGCTGTTTCACGGAACTTTCTCCTCTGGGGCCGCATCCTTCGCTTCGCCCTTGTCTTTTTCTTTGTCTTTGGCATCGGCTTTGCGATCATAGGCGCTCACGCCGAGCTCCACTTCGTACGAATCGGGCTCGCCCGATCGCGGACGAATGTTGAGTCGACTAATGGCCAGCGGATGCCCAGATTGCTCGATCTTTTCGAGCAGCTTTACCAAATTGAGCATGCCCACTTTGTGGAGTTTGACGACGGTGATCCGCTCAGTGTACCGTTTACCGTGCGGAACTTCTGGTTTGTCTTGTGAATCGGCAATCGTGATGTTGTTGGCCTTGGCCGCGTCTTCGATGAATCCAGCCAACGCCGGAGCAGGCTTGGAATACCGAGCAAGCAATGCTTCTTGCTTGGCGCGTAATTCGCCAACGCCCATCCGCGCCTTGTAAATGTCGCTAATCAGGTCGCGAACTTGGTCGTTGCTGTCCCGCGCGGTCCGCACAGCGCTCCACGCATAGATAGGCACCGAGAGCACGAGCAAGACCACCACGAGTCCGGTGAGAATGCCCAGCAACCGACGCTCGCGCGGTTCGAGCTTGTCTATCCGTTCTGCAAATGTCACTTGCCCTCCTCCTTCGCCGCCGCACTATCGGCAGGTTCCGCTGCACTTCCAGGCTTCTTCTTTGCAGCCTTTTTCTCTTCACATTTGACTTCGAATTCGAGCACGTATTTTTGCTTGTTACCCGTGAATTGCGCCGTGCGGCTGATTTTTACGTCCTTGAAGCACTTCTGTTCCTTCATTTTATCCGCAATCGCCTGGGCATCCGGAATCGAAGGCACCGTTCCTTGAATGGTGGCATGACCGCGATTGAGGTCGAATTCGAGTACGTCGTGCACGATTTCCTTTGAAACCGCTTCGGAAAATTTCACGAGCACATCGAATGCATCCGAGCGCGGCAAAGGATCGTCGTCCGTACTCGCCCGTTTGTCCAGCAATTCACGCGCCTTCTCGACATCTTTGGTTTCTTCACCAAATACTTCGCCCGTCGCCATTTCGACTTCCGAAAGCAGAAGTTCGCGTTCCGCATTGAGACTCGAATGCTCCGCCAACAAATTGAAGGCAAAGCTGAGCACGACGACCGACCCGAGACCTACGAGCAGAGGAATCTTTTCACGTAGAAATGGATAATTCCGCGCCGCCTCGAGACCACCCTTGCGTAGATTGAGCCCGTGCGCTTTGCCCACGAGACCCATTGCCAGGCCAATCGCCTTCGCAAATCGCGGGAGCATGCTTTCTTGCTCCGGCAACACCCCCTCGAGACTCGGTCGCGGCAACGGCAAAATCGATATGCCAAGTTCGGTCGAAAGGTACATCTCGGCACCTTGCGCCGCCGATCCACCACCCACGAGATACATTCCGGCAAGCGGCGAACCTCCCGAAGCGCGCCACGCGGCCAGTGTTTGTCGAAGTTCACGAGAAATGGCCGGCGCACTTGCGGGAAGCCCCATGGTGCCTCGAGACAAAGTGCGCGCAAAAACTGGCTCTCCATCGCGAAGAATGACGATATCGCTCGTCGTTTCACTCAGATCCAGAATGGCCACCGGTGGAATCGTTTCGCCAACTTCGGGCGCCTTGCCAAAAGGTCGCTCGATGCCAGGCATGATCGATACGAGATTGGCCAGCGGCAATGCACCCGTGCCCACTCGTTCCGGCTCGATACCAAGTGCCTCACGCACCACGTGAATGCGCTCTCGCACATCCCCCGTGCGCGCAATCGCCGCAAAGATGGGAACCGTTTCGCTTCCCGGCAAGCGTTTGTCGATACGATAATCGAATACCGCTTCCGTAATCTCGAACGGAAGTTGTGCCTCGAGTTCGTACGGCAAAACGTTATCGATTTCCTTGATCGCCGACGCCGGTAGATCGATGGTGCGGTAATACGTTTTTTCACCCGAAATGGCAATCGCCACGCCGTCCGCCTTGTGCGCACCAACAGCTGCGCGAATAGCGTCGACATCGAGCCCCACGACAGCCGTTTCCACCAACGCTTCGAGCGTGATCTTGCGATAATTCGACCGCAATACCGCCACCCTGACGACCGCTTTACCGATATCGATTCCGAGAATTCTGGACATACACTACCTCTGGTTACTCGATACGATAATAGACGACTCGCCCCATAGGGCTCGCATTCAGAAGCGCAATAGGATCAACGGGCGGACTGTCTGGGTTCGGCCCAGACGAACCAGCCGCCCCGGCCGCGCCCAACGCCGCGGATGCATTCGGGCCCAGACCGGTAAGTGGATTGGACGCACGCGTGTCGACGACTGCGTGAATGCGCACCCGTGTCGTGCGTTTACGCCCTGGAACGATACCGTCGGCATAAATGCTGAAAACCCGACTTGTCACGGTGAATTGCTTGTTGGCCTGGGACTTCGAGAAAAGTTGGCATGGCAATTGGGCTTGGGCGAGCAATGGCTGGAGCATGGGACCAAGTATTGAACCAAGGGGGCCGCCGATTTTGCCCGTCGTCAATAGATTCGGAAAGTCGGAATTTTTTGTAAAAATCGGAATGGGGAAAGTACGCAAGACGCCAAGCAACGAAAGAAATTGCGCTTGAACCATTGGATCGAAGCACAACGCCAACCCTTGCGCTGACCCGGCGCCGGTTCCCGACGGTGGAGCACATACGGAACAAGCCGCCGACAACAAGATTTGGGGATTGGCGCTATTCACGTTGATGGCCTTTTGACCCCAAACGGTCAATACACGAGCCTTGGGATCATCGTGGTTCGGATCGACGAAGGTACCCCAGAAATCGTCCCCCATACCGCGGACGAGACGCAACTCTTCCAGCGAATCATACGCAGCATTTTTTCGACGATAATCGAATCCAATCGTTTGATAAAAACTATCTTCGCCTCCGGCCGCCGCTTGTGCTTGCGAGCCGACATAACACGTGGACGCATTCTCGTCTTGATCCGCCCAATCAGTAATGGCACCGCAAATGCTGTTCATGTCCGAGAATTGATCGTCCAAATCCCGTCCCTCGAAAAGCGGTGCATACTGAGGGCTTTGCATGAGGCTGATGAGTTGCCGATCCAGCTCGAGATCCGTAATGGGCGAAGCGCGATTGACGTTGATCTTCGAGTCTTCGTCGACAATCTTGACTTCAAAACGACCCGTGGTCAGACCAAGACCTTTGCCCGTGGATGTATCGACGCCAAGCATTCCACCGAATGTCGACATTCCGCCTGCGTCGTTGAACGGACCGAGCGCAATATCGGTGAATTCCCAAACAGGAATCTGCTTGAACGGAATGGGCAACGGAATACTGGTGCGAATTTGCGGTTCGGACGCAATCAACAATCGCGAAAGATTGATAGCACTTTTGGCCAGATATTCGGCTTGCAGCGCATCTCGATCGGCAAGCGCCGCGGCAAACCCGGCACTCGTTTCTTGTTGCAGTTCGGTGAGAAAAACCGTGAGCACGGTAATCGCGCCGAGGACCATGAGCAACGCTACGCCGCGTCGGGACGCATTACGCTTTCGGCGTTTTCGGGTTTCCTGTTTGCGGCATTCGAGGTCGTCCACGGAATTCTCCTTCAATTGGCGAATTCGAGGGCCGTCTGAATTGCCGGCGACACTCGAGAACGAAGCGTTACGGGTTTTCCGCTAGGACCACCATTGATCACGAGCGTGATACGAACCTGCATCGGCAAACGCCACGGTTGTCCCGCCGCTTGCGTCGTATCCCATTCACCAACCCATTCTTTCGTGATTGGATCGAAATACTCGATTTCCAAACTTTCGACGTCTTCGACCAGAACGTTGACCACGCCTCCTTTGCCCGGATCCATATCCAGGTATTTGTCTTCGCGGCGCACCAGATCCGTCACTCCGGTTTCGCGATTACGCGAACCGAAATACCCGATCTCGGCTTGATCGGATTCGTGCGGACCAAGCTGTTTGTGTGCAAACGATGTAAAATCGAGACGATCGAAACTGCCGTTGTCTTTGCCAATAAACGCCGTCTTACGCGTCTGCTGCGAAATCATGGTCGAATTATTCGCATAATCGCCATGCCTTGAAACGAAAGCCGTTTGAATCTCGCGCGCCATACGCGCCATTGCCGATCGACCTTGCTGATAACGGTCGGCCATTTGCGTAATACCTTTACGCGTACGCGACATGCCGTCGAATGCCCCATAAATGAGCGAACCGATGAGCGCCAAAATGCCAATCGAAACCATCGTTTCGATGAGCGTGATGCCCAATTGGGAGCGGCGAGATCGACAAATCATCTTGGCTTACTCCCGCTCCCGCCGGAACTTCCCATAACACCCGACGTGCTTCCACTGCTTCCTCCTGGTGGTGGTTGTCCCGGCAAACCACCTGATGCCGCATCGAGCAATTCATTCGTGGGCAAACTAGGTTGCGGATTGACGTACCATTGCACGACGTCGAACGAATAATCCTTGGACCCCTCGGTCCACGTCACCGTGAGCGAAATACGCCGAGCGTTCGTCTCGTAAATCGTTTTGAGTTGCGGATAAACGAAAGTGCCGACCATTTGCAGCATTCCGCCGAGCGCGTCCATTCCGCCTGCGGCGCCCATGGCCCCCGCAATGTCGCCAAGTCCACCCGCAGAATCGCCTCCGATTGGTGGAATTCCTCCAGATGAATCAGCACCCGACATTCCAAGCATTGCACCGAGCGGTCCAAGGCTGCCCGCCGCGCCTCCAGCAGGCGCACCAGAAGTGCCGCCCGCCGGCGTTGAAAGATCGAGGCTCGTATCGAGGTCCAATTCGCCCAGTTTGGGTTCGGGGAATTGAGGTTTTTCGATTTTCCAAGCGCATTTCAAATTCGGAGTTTCGTCCCCTTCGCAACAAGGGCCGTTTTCATTCTCTTCGAGTTCTTCGATACCGTCACGATAAAGGTGTTCTTCGATTTCGCCCATTTTGCAACGGGCCAGCGTCGTCGCAACGCTCAAATTGCGCGCATGCGCCGCTGTCGCAAATGCCCCCGCCTGCGCCGAAAGAATCGCCGTCAAACCAAGACCAAGAATCGCCGTCGCAACCATCACCTCGAGCAGCGTAAATCCACGAGTTTGGCGGGGTTTCACCCCGGACCCCACCAAGGGCTGTCCGCCCCTGGACCCGGACCAGGCAGAGGCCTGGACCTTTTGTTGATTCGTCCGCTTCGCGTCCGAATCAAGGGGGCATTTTTGGGCAGGCATGGTTTGATCAACCATCATCGGAGGCCTCCGATTCCTCGGATTCATCACGCGGGCGCGGCATTTCTACGCGCCCCTTTTGCATCGTCGTCTTGCCCGTCAACGGCGATATGACAATCGTAATGATATCCCTTTCGGGGTCCGCTTCAGCAGGATTGCCAAGCACGAGTTGAATGGCCGCTCGTTCCGTTTGACCGCCGGGCCAGAAATACAGATATGCGCGATCTTCTTCGATCGCGAGCTCCTGATGCGCAGCGTCGACCGAAAGAAATCGGACACTGTCGGCAAGTTGTTTGCCCGATTTTCCACCCGGCCCCTCGAATCCAAACGCACTGGTAGGTGAAAATTTCGGCTTTGGCGCTTTGGGCCCTTTGGTGATTCGTTCCGCTTCTTCTTCGGCTTTTTGCTCGATTTCCGTAGCCGCCGCCGCCCCACCCGTATTGCCTTTGCGCTGCGTTCCGAGTTTCCCCGACGCCTCTTCGAGCGTGACCGTGCGCTCGTTAAAATCGAATACGAGGCGTAATTCTTTGCCCGTCGCCGTCGAATGCCCATACGCGACGCGCACAGCACTCGCTATCAAAACCGCCGATTGCCGCAGCCGAGCGCGTCGAAGTGTACCGAGACCAACTACGGCAATCCCCGTGACCACACTCATGATCGCCAACGTAATCAAGAGTTCGACCAATGACATGCCCCGACGCCCCGCTTTGGCGGTCGAAAAAGGCATGCATTGCGTCGAAACATTGGCCATCATCGAATTTTTCATTCACAGAGCAGCGACACGCTTGACGTCGGCATCCTTGAAATCGTCTTTTACGTCGTCGGGCGTACCTTCTTTCCGATCACGACCAGCACTCGTGACCGTGATTTCATCGCCCTCGCACGAAATCTTGAATTGCGTCCCCCAAGGATCATCCGTCTTTTTGGCATCGATCTGCTTGGCATCGGTCAGATCCTTGATGCTTGGGCAACCACCAGCTGAATCGAGGTGCATGTATGATTGCGCGGCCGTTTTGATGACGCCCGCGCTCAGCACGGCTCCCTTGATCTGGCTTTCCTTGTATCTCGGAAACACGAGCGTCGTCGCCCCACCCGCGATGATTGCCATGATCGCGAGCACGATGAGCACTTCGACCAGCGTTACGCCGCGTTGTGCGGCCTTTTTCACGTTCCGAATTCGCTTCTCGAGCTTCACATTCATTGTTCGTCACTCCACACGGTCGAGACCATCGACCTCGCCATCGGGTCCATCACTGGTGAGATCGTACCCTTCCAGATCATTTCTGCCAGGACAAAAAAGTCGCAACGGCCGCCCCCACGCGTCAATAGGGTCGATTCCAAGATATCGTTCCGTTTTGAGCACTTCGAGCGACGCAGGACACTTGCGTTCATGATCCGCCCGATATCCATCGATCGCCGTACGCACAACCGAAATCGTGGCTTCCGTGGATCGAACGCCCGTCTTGCGGCGTTCACGCGATCCAAGCACACCGAGAACCAGCGCCATTGCCAGCGCCGCAAATACAAGTTTCGCCCGCGCGAGACCTCGACCACGGAGAATTCCGCCACCGCGTTCCCAGGGAAAAAAGATCGTTTGTTCTCGTTGCCTGCGGCGTGCCATGATTCTTTCACCCGGCAAAACTCGACATCTGAATCAACGGCATGAGAATAGAAAACGCAATGAAACCCACCGCGCCACCCATAAAAACGATCATGAGCGGTTCCAAAAGACTCGTCAAAATCGTCACCCGCGTTTCTACTTCAAGGTCATACGCGGTAGAAACATTTTCGAGCATTTCTTCGAGTTGCCCGCTTTTTTCACCAATCGTGATCATGTGCGTGACGATGGGCGGAAATTGCCCGCTCCGCTTTAGTGGATCGGCAATGCTTTGACCTTCTTTGATCGAGCTAATCGCATCCGATACGACTTTTTCCAATACCGCATTTCCCAAAACATTCTTGACGATATCCATTGCCCCGAGCAATGCAACTCCCGCGCCAAGCAACGTCGAAAGAGTACGAGAAAAACGCGCAATGGCAATCATGCGCACGAGCTTTCCAACAACCGGAATTCGCAACACGATCGCATGCCACTTGAGACGCCCCGCAGGCGTACGTACCCACCGTCGAAATGCCCAAGTACCCAGCGCAATGAGGCCAAGAAAAAGCCACCAATAACCAGCCATGATATCTGAAAAGAAAATCAATGAAGCCGTGTACCACGGCAAGGCCTGATCCATTGACGCAAAAATGGACGTCACATTCGGCACGACCGCGACCATGAGCACAGAAACGAGTGTTGTTCCCAAAATCGCCATGAGGATCGGGTACGCCATCGCGGAAGTAATTTTGCCCCGAAGTTTGGCCTGGGCCTCCAAAAATGACGTAATACGCTCGAGCACTTGCTGAAGCATACCCGACGCTTCACCAGCTCGAACCATATTGATGTAAAGCGGCGGAAATATGGACGGATGCGCTTCGAGCGCTTTCGCAAAACTCGTGCCTTCCCGAATCTGTTCGCGCACTTGGGTAAGAGCCCGCTTCAAAGCCTCGTTTTCAGTTTGATCAACGAGTGCCGTGAGCGATTCGAAGAGCGGAATTCCCGCTTTGATGAGCGTCGCCAATTGCCGCGTAACCACAGCGACGTCATTGAGCGACGGACGACTCGCAAATGCAAAAAGAGTACCCGATTTCTTCTTTTTCGTCGCCGACGAGTTTTCTTCGGTCGCCGTCGTCAGCAAAATGCCGTCTTTGCGCAATACCGTACGCAAAATCTTTGCATTTTCAGCGTCACGAACGCCCTTCGTCTGCTTTCCAGTACTGACGAGGATGCCTCGATATTCAAAAACCGCCACGAGCGCGCCTCCTCTATTCGTCCACGATGATATCTTCTTGGGTCGCCGCGAGAACTTCCTCGACAGTCGTCCTACCCATAAGGACTTTGCGGGCTCCATCGTCGCGCATGGTATCCATTCCCTGCGCAATCGCCACGCGCTTTACAGTAAGTGCATCGGCATTCCTCAAAATGAGCGGGCCAACGGCATCGTCGATGACGAGCAATTCGTAAATCCCGCGCCTTCCCATGAAGCCCTTCTGCATACACGCGTCACAACCAACTGCCTTGTAGAAAACGGGTGATTCGCCCATTTTCTGCCCGACAAATTCATAATCCAGTTGGTGCACCGTATAACGCGGCGATACGACACGACGCCTCTTCCATGCCATACGCTCTTCGTCGAGACCAAGCTGCTTCAATTCATAAGCCGTGGGTTGATAAGGCGCTTTGCATTGCGGACAAAGCATACGCACGAGCCGCTGAGCGAGAATGCCGATGACGCTAGAGCGTACAAGGAACGGTTCGATCTCCATTTCAACGAGACGCGTAACGGCGGAGGCCGCATCGTTCGTATGCAACGTCGATAACACCAAATGACCCGTGAGGGACGCGTGAATGGCGATTTCAGCCGTTTCTTTATCACGAATTTCACCGACCATGATGACATCCGGGTCTTGGCGAAGAAATGCGCGTAATGCACTGGCGAACGTCAGGCCAATCGACGGATGGACGTGAACTTGATGAATGCCACCAATTTCGTATTCGACCGGATCCTCGGCCGTGAGAATGTTGCGCGATGGATCGTTGATACGATTGAGACACGCATACAAAGTGGTGGTTTTGCCGCTACCCGTCGGTCCCGTGACGAGAATGATTCCGTCAGGTCGTTGAACGAGGCTATCCATGATGCCATATTCACGCGCGGCGAATCCAAGGTCATCGAGGCCCAGAAGAATGTTTGTCTTGTGCAACAAACGCATGACGATGCGTTCGAATCCGCGACTCGTGGGAACGGTAGAAACACGAATATCTACGCTTTTACCGGCGATTTTTAGCGTAATGCGACCATCTTGCGGCAAGCGTTTTTCCGCAATGTCGAGACTGGCCATGATCTTGATGCGAGCAATGATCGGGGCCATGAATTGTTTCGACGCTCGGCGCGCAACGTATAGCTCACCGTCGATCCGATACCGCACGACGACATCACGTTCTTCGGGCTCGATGTGAATGTCGCTGGCGCGTTCGCGAACGGCAAGAGCGAAGAGACTATTGACCCAGGCAATGATAGGCGCGTCGTCATCGCTATCGATGATATCGATGAGGTTGTCTTCTTCGTCGTGTTTGTCGCCCTGTAAATTGGATTGTCCCGCCTCGCGTTTTTCCCAGACACGATTGATGGCATC
The DNA here is from genome assembly GCA_031415295.1 of Polyangiaceae bacterium. Lineage (GTDB taxonomy): Bacteria > Myxococcota_A > Polyangia > Polyangiales > Polyangiaceae > Polyangium. The sequence goes on from JANORL010001370.1 coordinate 29,439, forward strand.
GAGCACGTTCTGCGTCGTCGCCACCGATACTTCAACGGGTTTGGCGAAGATGGACCGCACATCGTCGACGGCCGTGGTATCGAGCGGATCGGCGACGACCGCAAATACATACGTCTCGTCTTCGGAAATCGGAAGAATTTTATGCTGCTTGGCGTAGGTGATGGGCAAACGTGTCGCAACGTCGAACGGAATCGAATCGATGTCGATACGGGGCATGAAGTCCAAACCCATTTCGGCGGCGAGTGCCCGCGCGATCTTGCTTTCGTCGGTGATGTTCGACGAAATCAAGACCTCGGTAATGGTTTGTCCACGTTCACGAACGGTATCGAAAAGGGGGGCAAGACGCGCGGCGTCGACGACGCCATGCCGCACGAGAATTTCCCCGACATATTCCGCATGCGTAACCGAAGTCATTCGTTACTCCACACGATCCACGGGTTTCGGAGCCGTCGGACGGGCCCGGCGCGGTGTCGGAATGGCACCTCCAGCAGGCGCACCGGTTACTATCGCCGGCGCTGCCGTCGCAGCCCCAGCGGAATCAGCACCACCGCCGCCACCACTTCGCGCAATGCTCGGAATCGCAATGGGTTGTCCCGGCTCATGCGTTCTGCGTTCTTTCGGCTTCGCTTCGTCGTCTAGACGTTGACGCTCGGCAACTTGAAGTTGCGATTGGCGAATATCTTCGACGAGGCCATTGGCGCGCTCGAAATCTTTGGGCGGTTCCCATGTCGAATCGCCAAAGATGAAATATCGATCCAAGAATTCCTGCCGCTCTTGCATTTTGCGCTCGAAGATCGCACGCAAATCGTCTTGGTCACGAATGATATACGGCGTGAGGACGAGCAGCAGGTTTGTCTTTTGGGTTTTTTTGGTGGTGGTGCGGAACAAAGCACCAATGATGGGAATGTCGCCCAGAATGGGAATCTTCGTGCGACCGTTGATGACAGCGTCACGCACGAGCCCGCCAATGACCACGGTTTGCTGATCTTTCACGACGAGCGTCGTTTTCGCTTGGCGCTTGATAATAGAAACGGCTCCGAGCGCGCCTTGCGCTGTACCAGCTTCCGATATACCTTCCGTGATTTCCAGACGAACCTGGTCGGAATCATTGATATGGGGCGTGACTTCGATCTTCGTGCCGACGTCCTGACGAGGCGCGGAAAAACCTCCACCAAGACCTCCAAGACCACCAAGCAGACCGCCAAGACCACCCGCTGCACCGCCAGCCGCGCCCGCTGCACCCGCGAGTGACGCCAATCCGCCAACATTGGTTTGGAGCGGAATGTTTGAACCGATTTCAATCGACGCAGGGATGTTGTCCGTCGCGAGAATATGCGGCGTAGCCAAAACATTCGTGTCGCTATCGGTGGCCATCGCATTCATGATGACGCCGAATGCAGGAATACTAACGCCTGTACCGAGCAGAGCACCTGACCCCTCAATCGTGGGCCCTCGCACGCCAAGCGCAAGCGCGCCTAGCTGGCTGGCAATGTTGGCATTGGCCGGCGCCGAAATCGAATTAAGCGCGTCATTGCCACCGTAAAGGAAAGACGTTCCGTCGGTTTTAGAAATTGGCGTATCGAACGGACTGCCGAGGTGCCAACGAACGCCCACGTCGCTCGTGCGGTCGACGTTGACGTCCATAATCACGGCTTCGATGAACACTTGGCGACGCGGTTGGTCCAGTTGATCAATCACATTGCGCAATGCCGCATAATCGCGAAGCGACGACGTCACAACGAGTTTGTTCGAACCTTCGTCGCACGTAATCTTGACTTGCCCTTCAAAGATATCGTCCGTCGAGCCAGGCGTGGGCGCCGCCGCACCACCTCGCCGACCAGCAGCTGCCGCACCGCCTCCGCCACCACTACCACCCAAAATATTGTTCAGCGTACCGGACAAATCTTTACAACCAGCGTGCTGCAGCGGTAATACGTGCATTTGCCCTTCGCCAGTTTGGGGCACGTCGATGCGCTTGATCAACTCGAGCAGCCGTAAATAGTCGCCATTGTTGGCAGTAATGACGAGCGAATTGGTCCGATCATCGGCAATGATACGCGCGCCCGCTGCTCCTCCGCCCGTGCCGCCTTTTCCACCTTTACCGGCGCTCGTACGGAGATCGAGAATCTCGCCGAGTTTCGTAGCAATGTCCGCAGCGCTCGCATAATGGACATTTTCGAACCAAATCTGATCGCCCGCACCACCCACGTCGACGTCCTCGAGAATGCGCATCATACGCTGCACATTGGTACCAGTATCGGTCATAATGAGCAGCGATCCGCCAGGATGGACCGTAATGTCCCCGTCTTTGGACTTGAACTTCGCCAGGACATTTGCCGCTTCGCTTGGATCGACATTCGATACGCGATAGAGGCGCGTAATAAAGCGATCTTCATTAGGAACGGGATTGCCTTGACCATAGATGGGCGTCGTTTGACTAGCCACACCAGGCGATTCGATGATTTTGAGGAATCGGCCGTGCGGAATGACCGTAAGCCCGTTGGTTTCGAGAATGGACAAGAACGCGCTGTACGCTTCGCCTATGGTGACTTTGTCGGGCGAATAAACGGTAGCCTTGATTTGCCGAACCTTGCCCCCATAAATGAATCGGCGTCCGGTAATGTTGCTAATGGCTTTGACGAGTTCATTCAAGTCGGCTTCTTCAAGATTGAAGGAAACCATGAGTCCGGGGTTTTTCGGGCGAAAATCAATTTCTTTGGGGCCTTGCTTGACGCCCGCCATAGGGTCGTCGCCAATGACCGGCGGACTTCCAAAGGGAGCTGCCGCACCTGGAGGAGGCGCCGGCGGGAAACCCGGTGGAATGGGGGCTTTGGCTGCACCTGGCGCTGCATCAGGTTTGGCCGGGCCAGGCGCATCCGTCGCTGCCGCGGCCCGAGCCGCCGGTGTTTTGAGCACTGGCGTTCCTCGCGGTCCAGGTTGTTGCGCCAATGCGTCTACAGGAAGCGCAACACCAAGAAAGGCGGCGAGTGCCAAACCAAATCCACGACGGCCACGATTTACTTCGCGCATATTCAATTTCTCTGCACCGGTTGTACCAACCACGATTCGCCAATCCGCCAACAATTCAATGCGTGTCTTCTGCGACCGGAGCGTCGCCTTCCACTGGAGTTTTCACCTTGGTCGGACGTCCACGTTTGCCCGCGGGTTTTCCCGTCGCGGTGGGAGCCAATTCGGCCACTTTGTCAGCAGCCGAAGACGACGCCGAAGATTCGGTGTTCCGAGCGGGAATGGCGGCTTTCGCCGCCCACACGATCATGAAACTCGCAATAGCCACGAATGCGGAGGATCCCAAGACGAACGTCACCACATACAGCAACGTTCTTTGCAACAAGGTCCCGCCATCGAATGAAGGTAGCTTCAACTTGGCCATCGTCGATACTCCATTATTCATCTAGATCGAATTCACTTGATACTGAAATCGATGGTCATCGGTTTGCCCCGACGATTGACCGTGACCGTAAGTTTGTCGGCACTACGCAGTCGCGCATAAGCCTCGAGAGCTTTTTGCGGGTCGCTCATTTCGAATCCATTGATGCTTTGAAGGCGATCGCCATTTTCGAGCCCGAGCGTACCAAGCAGAGAATCGGGGCGAACACCAAAAAGACGAATTCCTACGACCTTGTCGCCTTCTTTTTCCGGAACGATACGTGCCGATTTCATGAGCTCGCCCTGATTTTCCAATACCTGATCGACCAAAGAACGTTCAATGTCGAATTGCGTTTCACTGATTTTATGAATTTTCGCGGCCATGTCCGCAGGAACTTTGCTGCCCTTTTTCGCTTTTCCATCAGGCGCCGCAGCAGCAGCAGGCGGCGGAGCAGCAGCTAACTTTTTCTCGCCATGTACCTGCATTTGACATCGCGAATTGCCTTGCATGAGCCAAACGCGATCCCATCCAATCCAATGAACCGTGTGGCCACCTACGTCATCACCGCGGCGACGAAGCTGCGATTTGCCATCGGATCCGGCAATCGACGCAAAAGACCAATCCGGATCGTCTGATTGCGTAATCAGCAAACACTTTGCCGTGTCGCAAACGGGGTCATTGTAGGGATTGCTCGTGTCGACCGGCGCTGCTTCCGTTTGCGGCAATGCCACGGTTTGACTTGAACCATCCAATGGCCCTGTCACTGAATCGAATGGATTGCGCGATAAAATCGGACCCGCATTCGAGCTGCGCTCCGATGCGCCCGGTGTATGCGCCAAACCACTCTTGGGCATCGGCGGAGGAGGCGCCATCGCCGATGGATCGAGCAAAACGCTGCCAGCAACGAGTTGACCCATGCCAGACGCCTGGAAATACGCTGCTGCTGCGACAAAAAGGCAGATCACAACGGGGAAGTATCGTTTGAGAATCGCGTCGAGTCCCATGGGGTCAGTAAGCTGGTAGCGAATGTCGTGCCAGCCGACACGAGCAGGGTTTTGAAGCCAGATTCTAGCACGAAAAAGCCTGGATCGACAAGGTGGCGCAACCAAAAGGTCCAGGGCAGAGGACCCTGCCAAATTGACAACCAGATTTTGGTGAGCGAGGCGGGGTTCACCCCGCACCCGACCAGGGGTTGTCCACCCCTGGACCCGGACCAGGCAGAGGCCTGGACCTTATGTTGGATCGACCGCGATGCGGTCGATCCAAAAAGGCTGGGATTTAGAGGATTTAGAGGGTGTTCGTCAGGCGTCGCGAACGTTGTGAAGCTAGGGAGGGCGGCGGAAGCGTACATCGTACGCTGAGCAAGCCCGACCGACGATTCACAACGTGCAGCAGCCTGATGAACCCCTCTAAGTCTCGATTTCACCGAGTTTGCGGTAGATCGTGCGCGTGGAAATGCCGAGTAATTGAGCCGCGACAGATTTATCACCTTTCGCGTATTGCAGAGTTTCCCGAATGAGACGACGTTCCACTTCATCGAGCGGCGTGCCAACGGAAAACGTAATGGGACCCGGCGCAGCTTGCGTCGTCTCTTGAACTCCTTCCGGCAAGTCATCGAGTGAAAGCTTGTCACCTCGACATAAAACCGCCGCCCGCTCCACAATATTCTCGAGTTCGCGAACATTTCCCGGAAATGAATAATCCGATAAACGAGCCACGACGTCGCGAGGACAAAGCAACCGCTCGCGATTGTTCTTGGCGCAGTAGACGCCCAAAAAATGATCCACGAGAAGCGGAATATCCTCACGCCGCGCCCGCAGCGGAGGAACAGTGACCGCAATCACGTTCAGACGATAAAAGAGATCCTCGCGAAACCGACCTGCCGCAATTTCCGCCCGAAGATCCTTGTTGGTCGCCGCAACGATTCGTACGTCGGCACGAATGGTGTCCCCGCCAATCGGTTCGTATTCACCTTCCTGAAGCACGCGAAGTAGTTTTACTTGAACGGACGGCGTTAGTTCCCCGATTTCATCAAGAAATAACGTTCCGCCCGAAGCTTTCGCAAATCTTCCGTCGCGACGCGCAAATGCACCCGTAAATGCACCTCGTTCGTGACCGAAAAGCTCGGCTTCAAGGATGGTTTCGGGAATGGCCGAACAATTGACCGCTACGAAAGGCGCAAATTTCCGCGAACTGTGATCGTGTATATATCGCGCAATGAGTTCCTTGCCCGTGCCACTTTCGCCCAATACCAAAACCGTCGCCGACGAAGGGGCCGCTTGACTGGCTACATCGAGCACACGACGCAACGCCGGACTGGATCCAATGATTTCACGCTTCGTCAAAAGCGATATTTCTTTTTTGAGCGAGCGATTCTCCGCCACGAGCGAGCGACGTTCCGCAGCTTTACGGACGCTCTTGATGATCGTCATGCGTTTTAATGGTTTTTCAACGAAATCATACGCACCCTCACGCATGGCCTGCACAGCCGTTTCCACCGTGCCATACGCTGTCATCAATACGACTTCCGTGTCGGGCGAAAGCTGCTTGATCGCCCGAAGCAATTCAATGCCGCTCGTCCCGGGCATCATCAAGTCTGTCAGGACAACTTCGACCCGATGCGTACGCAACATGTCAAGTGCCGCGCGCGACCCCGCCGCCGTCAACACCCGCAATCCGTCACGCTGAAAAATCTTTTCAATGGACGCCAAATTCGACGGCTCGTCATCCACCACCAACACCGTTGGTGCATCCGCAGTGGTTCCCGGCACCACGTCCGGAGGAGGAGGCGTCACCGCGCCAGACAATTCGTCAGTCATGCAGACAAGATGTCACATGGGCCATGACACTGTCCAGTCCGTCGGCGTAGATTGTCAAACTGTCATGTCTTGGCCAGCCGAAAACTGCGTAAAAATGTAAGCAAGTCACTACGCACGTCAAATCGCAACAGTGCCACCGCAACCTCGACGCCGCGTTCGTCCCGGATCGATCCAGGAAGTGCCGTCATCGTCTCGAGCAACGCAAGCGGCGAAACATCCTTCCGTCCTTGGAACACATACGATTTGCCATCGTCCCCGACAAACTTGAAACGATACGGAAGTGTTCCCGTCCGCAAGACATCCATGCCGAGCGTACCCCGAACGTACCGATGATTCGCCAATCCCGGGGCAAACACCTCGCCTTCGATCTCGACTTCCGGGTGACGCAAGAATCGAAACAGCGGCGGACTTTTCGCTCGAATCGTGAAAGACATCGGGCGTTCATCATGGGGTTTGTCCACGAAGTGATACGCTCCCGACATCGTCTCCCAAAATTCGAGCGTGCTCATGGTTTAGCTCCCGCGGGAGGTTCATCGA
>JANORL010001371.1:0-1599 GCA_031415295.1 Polyangiaceae bacterium
GCGACGGACGCGGCCAAGGAAATTGTGGTTATCGTACCCGAGGTGCTTGCCGCGTCTGCCCGTGATCGGGCAAACGAGCTGATGAACCGCGTTTCGGAAGAGTGGTTCAAATCTCTTCGAAATCTAACCTGCGTGAGGCGACACACGTGCCGTCGATGACTGTCCCGATTGGAACATTGCCGTTCGTATAGGTGCCATTCTCTGAGGTCTCGTCCACATCGATGTTTTCCATAACATCACCGACGTAGCACGTCTGTGTCCCTTCGCCCTGGCTGCAGTATTCTCCTGCGGGACATCCGGCAGATACCCAACCGGTCAAAAGTGTGCACGTCATTGTGCATGCTCCTCCGATTGCAGCTTGACTCTGCGCAATTTGGCCTTCGTCGCCTTGCAGAGTCGACTCAGACGAGTCCACTGCACACCCTGCAAACACCACCAAACACAACGCCGCAAGAATGGTCTTCATGTGTTGTCTCCTTGAAGTTATCGACGATCCGAGAGTTGTGGAATACCCAAATCTGGGTCAATGATGAAAATAGATGAAGACGAATGCGAAAGCAATCACTTTTTAATAAAAGCTCGATAAACTCGCGCGCGAAAGAAACCGGAAAAATAATTTCCCGGCAACAGAGTCGCGACCAGTTTGTGGACGATGTGCCCCTGCGTGAGATTAGGCACCTTCGCGTGAAGTCATTTTCGCATCAAGTGTTTCTCGAAAAAGCTCACCGTAGCTACGGCCGCGCGGACTTTGTTCGGCGTTTTCCGCCATCCGTGCCCTTCGTCCGGAAAGAGGACGTATTCCACGGGAATGCCACGTTTCGTCAAGCTATCGACCACTTGCGTCGCTTCCACGACCGGCACGTTCGTATCATTCGCTCCGTGCAACACCAACGTTGGTGCTTTGACCCGGTCAATCTTGAAAAACGGTGACAATTTTTCGAGCACGATCGCTTCTTTGTCCGGATCGCCGTATTCGATTTTCGAGATTGCCGCGATGTAGGCTTCCGAGTGTTTGAAGAACGTGAGGAAATTGACCACGCCATACGAATTGGCGCCTGCTGCGAACATGTCCGGATATTCGGTGAGGCCCGCCATCGTTATGTATCCACCGTACGATCCGCCCATGATCCCTAGGCGTTTCGGATCCGCAGCGCCTGTCGAAATCACGTATTTCGCCGTCGATTCGATATCCTTGACCGCATTTTCCCGCAACGCGCCATTGTCGAGGTTCACGAATTTTTTGCCAAATCCCGCCGATCCGCGAACATTCGGTGCCAATACTCCAATACCTCGCGCCAACAACGCTTGATACGTGCTGTTGAACGTCGGTCGCTCTTGCCCTTCCGGACCTCCGTGAAAACTTAGTACCAATGGACCCGTGCCCGTCGATCCTTTCGGTCGATACAGTCAACCCGTCAATTCCACCCCATCGTGCGCCTTGTACGATATTTTTTCTGGACGAACCAAGGACGCGAGATCCACGCCAGCATGAGGACTCTGCGTCAACCGTTGGAAGTTTTTCGACGTTATATCGAGCATCCAAACGTCAGGCGGAGATGCTGAACCATTGGCGGTCATCACGAGTCGTTTTCCGTCTTT
>JANORL010001372.1:0-4768 GCA_031415295.1 Polyangiaceae bacterium
CACGGTATTCGCCCACCAGGTTGCTCGGCGCAAGTCCTTGCCGGACGAGCCCTCCTGAAAGCGTGGCCTCGATGGGCGTATATTTGCCGCCTTCGCCGAGAGCGCGCTCGACTTCGCGCGTCCGCCACGCTCGGTCGACGAGTTTTTGGATTGCGTGGACGCCTTCGGCGCCGAGTTTTTCCGGGTCAGCAAGCAACGTGCATCCCACGCGTGCGGCATCATCCCATCGTTCTGCGCGAAGCCAGAGCGCGACAGCGCTCACGCCGAAAAGCGCGCGAAGACGCGGATCGTCTCCCGGAACGTCCAGCGCATGCGCTTCTTCGAGGCGAGCGGCCTCCACATACAAATTCTTTGCCGCGTCAAAATCGCCGTCCCATTCGGCCCTTTGTGCCGCATCCATTTTTTCCTCGGAAGCTCGATGCCGCGGGTCATCGAAAAGTTGCACAATGTTCATGGCGCCACCTCAGAGACGATTCGGACGTCCTCGAACCGTACCACGATGGCGATGCCGGGACGCTGCAAATCTCCCGCTCGTAATTGTTCCACTTTTCGTGCAAGACGTTGTTCCGGCTTTTCCTGACCAATGGCGGCCATTCCTGACACTTCCAGCCGATAATAGTCGTTCGACGGTTCGCCCTTGCGAATCATGATCCAATCGGAACCAGACGTTTGTCCCGCCCGCCCTAGGACGGTGAAACCCAATTGATCCGCAACTGCCAAAGCGACGGCATAGGCTCCCATTTCCGTGGCTTCTTTGGCATTCCCGTACGTTTCGAGCAGTTGCATCGAAGGTTCATTCCAAACCACAGTCGTGTCGTCGGAACGATTGGCCTGTTCGTTCGCGTGGTCGCGATGTAGCCACTTTCCTTCTGTGCGTGGTGGCGTATGAAATCGCCAAAGCGTCACCGCTGCAGATTCGGAACACAGGCTCAGTTTCGCCCGCGAGGACGAACTGTAATCTTTCAAATTCCGCACGTCCAAAACGATCACGCGCCGCCCTCCGTCCAGAACTTCAACTGCTCCGGCTCGCGCACGCGTTCTGAATACGCCAATCGACGCAGGTGTTCGAGCGCATCGAAATCGCTCGCCGCCTCCACCACAGGGCCAGATTCGTCCGTGATTTTCGTGAACGTGCTCGATACGGGAATGCGTTTGGCATGGATATTCATACGAACCCGTCGAGCAAGTAATAGGTTTGATTGTCTTTCGCCTCGAAATCGACTTCGATTCCAACATCGATTGATTGTTCAGGCGAAACAGATCCAATGGCTTCGTGATCACGTTGAAGATTGACCACTTTCCCCCATCGGTAGCCACCGTCCGGTAGTTTGGCTGCGAGCTTGGATCCAATACGAACAGTTACACCCTGAAGGCGAAGGCAGACGATTTTCGAGTTGAACACGTTGATTGGGTTGCCGAGGCAAAGCAATTTGTTCTGCATACACTTCAATGCGGACCCAAATATGATCTCGTAAAGCGATGTCGCGTACGCACGCAAGAAGTTCACGTAGCGAAGGAGGTCGTCTCTGCCAAGTAGATCGCTCTCCCATCGACCGTGAGCCACTTCGTTTCTTCTTTCCACAAGTCCGTCGAGCAACGTCTTGATTTGCCCAGCGGAAGCATCCGATTCCCCGTGCTCCGTTCCATTGTCTGTTTCCAGCCATTGGCTCAACGCCTTCGTTTTGCATGTGCGCGTCGACGCGTTATCGATACCAAGATTTGCAAAGAAACTATCAACGTTATCATGCCGAAAGTTGGCGGAGTGTTGGGTGAATGCCACGACGTTCATTTGATAGGGCGAAATCTCATACATCGCTACGCCTTCCCGAACAAGTCAAAAAAGCGGCCGAAGAAGCGCGCAAAGGGCGTTTCGATATCGTCGTCGTATGCGGTTTTGCTTTTGATGCGCACGCGTTCGAAGCGGCCAAAGAAATCTCACCGAAAAACGGATCGGATCCGCCTCCTGGAAAAGCCGACGATCCTACGCCTGGAGCTTTGACGGTGCTTTTGTCGCGCATGAACCCGGACCTGGCCATGGGCGACGAATTGCTCAAAAAGACGGGTGCGGGCAATCTCTTTATGGTTTTCGGCGAACCGGACATCGAATTGCAGAAAACCACCGATGGCAAATTCGTCGCTGAGATCCGGGGCCTCGATGTGTACGATCCGACGACGGGCGAGATTCGCAGCCACACGACGGACGACATTGCGTGTTGGTTCATCGATACTGATTACAGCGGGGATAGTTTCTTCGTGCGGCACGCGTACTTTACGGGTGCGAACGATCCGTACGAAAAACTGAAGCGGGCATTAAAGGCGGAAATCGACGAAACGACGTGGTCGACGCTGTACACGACGAAAAGCCGTCCGTTCGATGCGCCGAAAAGTGGGCTGATCGCGATTAAAGTGATCAACCATTACGGGGATGAAGTGCTGAAGGTGTACAACGCACCGTGAAGAAAAGGAATCGACTGCGTCTCTATTTACCTACGCGCGGTAAATGTACCAGACACCGAGAATGCCATTAAATCGGTCGAAGTTTAGGTAAACGACGTAGGGGGCAACGCGTAACCGAGCCGCAGTGGGATGATCCTTTACGCGTAGGATGTCACCTTCCTGCTTCTTCGCGAGCCGCTGGACCGCGGCGTCGATACGTGCGGCATCGTGTCAGGGAATCGCCCGAAGCGCAGCAGTGGCTGCGTGGGACCATTCAACGGACCAGGTCATCGAGCGCGGCGAGGCTCTTTGGCTTCACGGTGCGCACGACGCGTTATCTCAGCGCTGACCGTCGCTCCATCAACGAAACCACCCAAGTTTGCTTGTTGCAGTCCAAGCGTTTCTTGCTCGGGTGCAGGATTTGGGTCGATGGGTGCCCCGAGAAACTTCTTCCACAACGGATCTTCGTCAGAGATGGCTGGCGAGAGCTTGCGGGCGGCCGTCATTCACACCGGATATCAGGTTCGTGCCGCCGTGACAACAAGTTTTATGCTTGGCCAAACTTTTCCGGATTGTTTGTCCTGCTGGGCGACCGGAGGGTTTCCCGACGAATATTTCCGCTCCCATCTGCATCTTCTGTCTCGTCATGCGAAATTTCGAACCACATCTCGTGCTGTTCGTTGCTATTTTCGTTGACTGCTCAGTTCGTCCTCCTGATAATCCACTCTGCATGAGGAACACGGGGTGAGCGCAGGATCGTATCGAACGCTCGAAGAATTCCATACGGAAGCCGTCCTGGTGCTCGCGCCGATTGCTCGCGCATGGGGAATGACGAAACTACGCGGGCACACATCGCTCAACCGGGTCGTCAACATCGTTGGGACGTTGGCGGTGGAAAGAGCGCTCGACGATGTCGTGGCTGTGCCGAACGACGCTGAAATCGCGGCATTGGCGGCTCGCGCCGTCAAGCTGTTGCGTGATTATCCGATGATCAAGGCGCGCGCCAGTGCCAGCAAGGCGCAGGTCGTTATGCCGCTCGATCCGCCGGCGCCGATTACGCCGATTGCGCCGATTGCGCCGATTACGCCGATTGCGTCGATTGCGCCGCCCGAGCCACAGAATCCGCCGCCGGTCCGGTATTCGATGCCGCTGCTGATCGATCCGTTGTTCGTCCGGGAAATGACCAAGCCGCCGTTGGGGCCAAAACCGAGGGATATCTCGTCGGTCGAAGCGGTGAATAAGATCCTGGGACGACAAACCGACGCGATTGTCGCATTTTTCGCATCGAGTGAAACAGCAGAGGCTGAGGCCGCGGCCAAATCTGGCCCAGCATGGACCGCCCATTTCGAGTTGGGTGCGTCTCTTTGTATCGTGGCCGGGCCTTTGGTGGGATTGCCGTCTTTCGTCAAAATGCTCGATCTGTTTTCCGGCGAGCAGGAGATGCACGTTCTCGCGTCGAACCTACGGAGCGGCAGGACGCGTATCGAAGTTTCGCCGTCGGCGTCCGAATATCGTTTCTTCGCGGGCGAGTACGATGATGAAATTGGCCCCGACCTTGCGGCATTGACGTTGCGCGGTTTTACGACGGCGCGGGCGACGGCATTTCGGGTGGATGCCACGGGGGAAGGAAAGATGCTCACGGGAGCCATTCTTTCACCAGGGCGAACCTATCGGATTCTTGTTCCACCATCGTTTGAGGCGCACGATTTCTTGGAATGCAATGGCAAAAAGCTGCCCGGGGGATGGTTCCAATTCGAGATCACGCTGCCGAAACCCATTCCTTTGGAACTCGAGGAACGATTGCTTCGGATGGGACTCGCCACGGCGAAGTCGACGCTCGATGTGGATTTCGTGGGTATCGCGGCGCGTGAATACCGCGAGGGACGCGGGGGCGAGCGATATGCGTGTTTCCGGCCCGAGGATGCGCCTGTGGTTTCGATTGGCGGCGTCGAAACGCGCGAGTCTGGCCAATTGGTGGTTTTTCTGGTGGGGCCAGGGGGACAAACCAGGCATTTCTTGCCGGCGGGGCGTGATTTCATCGTGAAAGTCGGGCCTTTGTCGGAAGGACGGTATGCATTGGACGTGCTTTCTGCGGATATGACGCGCGAGCCGGAGCGGCTGCTCTTCGAAGTGGATGCGCGAGCGGGAAGGGCGTGGCGATTACCTATGGCGCAAGCCGTTCTTACGCTGTGGAATGATCGGATTGTTATTGACGGCGACGTGGTTCGCTTCGTGGACCTGAATGAACTTGACGACGAGAAAATGCGTATTGAAGTGCCGCCGCTCTTTCGAGTCGCCGCACGATGGGAGGGCGAGCGGTCACGGGTGCTTG
>JANORL010001373.1:0-2090 GCA_031415295.1 Polyangiaceae bacterium
ACCACCACCACCACCACCAAACCCACCAGGCGGAGGACCGCCAAACCCACCACCGTCCGGTCCACCCCCGGAAAAACTACCGCCTCCTGAAGGAGGAAAGCCGCCCCCCGGAGGAATCCCTTGTGCCATCTGCGGCTCGCCGCTCGGTTGCTGCATCATGGCGCGGCAGTATGCCCCAAAAAGGGATCCTTTTGCCAACAAACGGATACGCAAAGACAATCCAGGCCGATGTCGAATGACTGCTACGATGCCGCCACGATGAACAAACCAAACGCAACCTCGCGCGGCGTCTGGCCGCTTCTCGTAGCTTTTTGCGCCGCCGCATTGGTCGGAACAACCGCCACGATTGGATGTGGTGGTGCTTCCCAATCCGAAACTACAAAAGATCCGAACTCGGCTCCCGTCGCGACCTACACGTCCGAAGGGTTTGGCACGGCTGAAACATCGGACGAATGGAGTTATCTGGAGATTTTGTCCGACCCTCCAACAGACGTCCTTGTCGACGGCAAACCCGCGGGGAAAACCCCCATCAAGAAAATTCAGGTCACGCCAGGTTCACACGACGTGACGTTCGATGATGACGTCGGTGGCCCACGCACGATGAGCGTCGTCGTCAATGCAGGTGACTTCCAAACGGTGAAGAGCGATCGACCCATCTCGCTGAAAAAGTAAAACTCCTGCGAGGGTTTGTCTTTACGTTTCTTCTCTATTCTACAAGTGCTTGCGGGCAATTTCTGCCCACGTGCCGGTCGGTTCGATCTCGAGATACTTGCGCCAACACGGAAGCGCTTTCGCACGATCTCCCGCTTGTTCGTAAGCCATTGCCAAGTTGAAGTACGCGTCGGCAAAACGTGGATCGCTTGCTATCGCGCCACGGAAATATTCTACGGCATCGTATGAATATCCGTGCTCGAGCATGACGTAGCCGAGGTTGTATTGAGCTTCGGGTTGCTTGCCATCGATGTCGAGTGCGCGCCGATAAAGTTGTTCGGCTTCCTCGACGTTGCCGCGACGAAAACAGATGTTGCCCAGGTTCGTGTAGGCGATGGCGAGCCACGGATCGAGTTCGATGGCGCGACGATAGAGTTCTTCGGCGTCGTTCATCGTCGCAGGGTTTTCATCGAGCTGCGTGCCACGAACGTAGTGATCGTATGCGGTCTTGGCGCGATCACGACCCACCATCGGACGGAGCACGCGCACCACGTCGTCACGCAACGTCTTGACGTCGAAGTCGATGAGCAACTGTCCGGTGATCGGTTCGAACGTGCCAGCCGCGCTCTTGACGACGACACCGCCTTGGCCATCGGACGTGATGCGCAGTTCGGCAAGAGGTCGGGTGACCTTTGGCAACGTGGCGCGAAGGTTGTCGACGGCTTTGACCACGTCACGCAAACGCACTTTCTTCGCCAACAAATCACGTGCTGCGCGAAGGGCAATGAGGTCACCAAACGTGTACGCAGGACGGCCCTTGCGACGACCGCTCGGCGTCGCGATTCCGGAACGAGCGAGTGAACGCAAACGAGCCGGCGTGATGCTGAGCAAACGACAAACTTCCGCGCCCGTATACACGTCCGCCGCTGGTTCTCGCGGGACGGGAAGTGGCTCGAGCGACTCGACAGGAAATGCATCGTTGACTGGCGACGGGGGACGAGGTGGTTCGGCAACGCGACCCCCTCCTGGCCCGAATACGACGTGAATGACTTTGCCGGCGGCAGAATCGCGACGTTCTTTTTCGTTCATGGCGCGAGGTAACGAGAATCTTCGACGACGGAAGTGCGGCACGCAGTACGAGCCGGACAAACGCGCCGTTGTTCCAAATGGAACCACGCTCGAAACGTGGTGGCGAGTTTAGCGTGAGGCTTGGCCTGAAGCCTGCGCTTGTACAACGGCGACAACATCTATCGTCACCACGACTCCAGCATCAGATGAACGCACGTCCATCTCTGCAGACACCCGACCCAGTTCACCTTGGGCCCGCGCTCGTGCCTCACGCACCGCAATTCGCAACACACGCAGCCGCATATGAGGATCGCGCGCCAAAAATATCGACAGGTTTTCCACACCCTCGGCGGGCAAGGTTCCGCCGCGCG
>JANORL010001374.1:0-3986 GCA_031415295.1 Polyangiaceae bacterium
GCGACGCGAGCGGCGATTCGCTCACGCCTTGGGCGGTAAACGAATACGAATCGAACCATGCATTAAAAAATGAAATCGCATGCTCTTGCATGAACTCGAGGGGTATGATGTGCTCGTGCGCCAGTTCGTGGAGCTGTTCCCTCCCGGACAAGTGCTCAGTGCCTACACGCCCGAGCAAGTGCTCGCTGCTTACGCGCCTGAGCAACGCCTTGCGGGCCTCACGCCCGAGCAACGTCTTGTGGGAATCACACCTGAGCGAGTCTTGTTGACGATGCCGGATGATGTACTTCGCGCCCTTTCCGCGGACTATCTGGATACGCTGACCGAAGCGACTCGTGCAGCCATTCGCATGCGCATCGGGCGGTGAATTCGGCCATATTTCTAGGATTTTTAGCGTTTATCATCGCCAAAACGTGTACCGGCTTCATGCGGTTGGTGGCGAAGGATTTCTCGCAATGCCGAAAGATCCCGGACGACACCAACTTCAACGTAATGGTCGTCCCGCGAGCGATCCACGTGATATGCGTGAATGCCGAGCACACGAGCCGCGGCGCACCAATCGGCATTGTCATCGAAAAATAGACATTCTTCAAGCGACACTCCAAGCGCTTCAGCCGCCATTCGATACGCTTTGGCTTCAGGTTTGGACACGCCCATACTCTGCGACGTGAGGGCAACGTTGACGAGGTCGTCCAGGTCCACAAGAGCAAGAAGCGCCCGCGATCCAAGCAAGATCGTATTGTTGCTCAAGACGCCTATGCGCAAACCGCTTTGACGAGCCATCACAAATGCTGGCCGCGCATCAGGATAGGCCCGGACAAACTTCGCCAACTGAAAACGTTCGAGCGCTTCACGCGCGCCGGGATCCGTGACTTCTGCGGCCAGCGTACACAAAAACGTGCCAATAGCCTGAGGATCGCCTTCGTTGGCGCTTGTGCCACCTTGCTCCACCCACGCTTGCCATCTCTTGTCCATTTCCTTCGGCGAATAGGGAAGTTTTGAAATCAGTGTTTCATGAATGCCTTGCCAATCCACATTCACAAGCACGCCATCGCGATCGAAAAGCACCGCTCGAATCGGCATTTCATTCCTCCGGGAATTCAGCAATCGCCCGTAAAAACGTAGACTTGATTCTTGCTCCGTCCACCGACAACACGACTTCCGCATTGTCGGGCTCACGCGCGAGAATCGCCCCGAGTGCAGCGTCGAAATTGAATGATGGATCTGCAAAGTGTCGTTGAATGAGCGGTTCGAGGTTTGTTGGCGATTCAATCATCGGGATTTTTTCATGCATCGAAAACCCCATCACCGTTTGACCTCGAACGAGCGGTTCGTCCGAGGCAACCACTTTTACAAGGCCCCTACGCGTTGTCGTTGCGACAGACGGATCTACTGCGTACACAGCGGCGACGACGTCCGCACAGGAAATCGCGGATGCATATTTCGCCTGGACCGCAGCGTACGTAGACAGCGGCTTCGCGAGGAATAATGCGGCCGGCGTCGAGCTCGTAACAATCTTCTCGATATCTCTCGGCGTGAGCGAAAACATCGTATGCGCATCACGCGTCACCAGTGTAATGGGCAAACTGGCGGAAAGAACGCGATGCGCCGCATCTGGATCGTGCCATATGTTCGTCTCCGCTGTCGGCGTGATACCGCCACCATAACGCGCGCCGCCCAAAATGACCACGCGAGAAAAAACCCGCAAAACATCAGGATCCGCTTTGAGCAACTGGGCCAGGTTCGTCAGGGGACCGAGCGTGAGTAGCGTCGCACCATCCGCACGGTGTCCTAATGACCGATACCATTCTACGAGATTCGTATTCGAATGGTCCCTCGTGAATTTGCTGCCTGCGCCCCATAAACCATCCTGACCGTGAATTATGGCGCCCACGGAGACTCGTTTTCCACGCAATGGCCCTGCCTGCCCCATAACCACGGGAATATCGATCCGTCCCAATGCAGCAAGAAGTGAATGCACGTTGCCAGTTGCGTTTACGACAGTCGTGTTTCCCCAAACGGCGCTCACACCGAGGAGTTCTACCACGTGCTCCCGCTGGGTCAACAACCAGGCAATGGCGGCAGCGTCGTCGACGCCCATATCGGTGTCGATGACGAAACGATGTGCTGGCGTGGTCGTCATTCGGTCGACGCTCCATCAATGGGAAACCAGAAGGGTCCTACACGCCTCCCCAAACCGAGAATGGGCGCATTCTCCCAAAGCGCACGATGCTCGACTGCCTGTTGTTCGCGTCCTGTTTTGTCTTCGGACCACGTCGACCGCAAGAATGCGTAATCATAAAGGATGCGCCGCCACTCGTGGTCGGTCATCGCATATCCTGGTTTTTGGGTCCAATAACATTGCACCCGATCGGCGCATAGAAAAGGCGGCAGAAAGTCCGCGCCCATCATGGGTTTTCCGTACGACAAGCATAGCGCGGCCGGAGGCAGGTCTTCGCCATACAAAGCACGAATCAACTCCGCCTGCGAGGTGACGTGTTCACGGCGAGCAACGTCGAACATCCATCGCCAAACCTTGGCCACATCTGGCGCTGTAATGAACCACATCGTGAATTCGCCGTCGGGTGTGGCCTCACGTAATCGATCCGCCAAAGGAGCAAATTCCGGCGACATTTCAGTCCCGACGACGCGCATGCGAAAACCAAGCTTTCGATATTCGTCGAGCGCTTCCGCTGAAGCCATGATCGCTTCCGCCCATTTCGCCAATTGCCCCGCATACCAGCCGGTACTTTCGCGCTCTTGGGTTTGCAGCACCATACCCGTGTAGATGTGCCGCACGCCATACCGCTTGAATATACTGCAACATTTCAGCATCTCGCCGTGCGCCCACCGCGGATAGTCGCGCTCCGAAATGCCGGCTAGAGCAGCCGAACGCCGAGTACCTCCCGGCGCGAAAGATAAGCTCGGCGGCACATGCGGTTTGACTTGGTCTACCGGAAGCTCTAGGAATTCATTCAACTCAGGAATCGTAACCATGGATTCGTTCCTTTTTACGTCGCGATTAGGCGATGTCGGTGGCCACGGAAGGAATGTCGATACCCCGGCGCAACATGGCCAAGATTGCCGCTTCAACGACTCGACACGGCGTATACAATTCCTTTGCAATCCACAAACTCGGGCGTTTGGCGAGAGGTTCGGTAGGCGGCGTCGCGTGCTGGCGCAGATACGTCATTCCACGCGCAAGGGCCATTTGAATACGACGTTCGATCTCTGGTTGCGTATGTCCTTGCAATGCGAACAGCGTCATCAAGGCATAAGCGGTTTCTTCCGCGGTACATCCCACGAGCGCGCCCCATCCGCCTTGACCCGTGTCTTGCGTATCGAGAGTCCACCGTAACGCAATTTCTAGGGCCTGGGTCGCCGTTGGGTGACCACTTTCCGCAAGCGCTAGGACGGCGCACGACGTCGCATAATGGGGACTCGCATGCCACTTATCGGTCCAATAACCATCGCAATGGCGACTGCCAACCAGAAAGTTGACCACTTTGTCGATAGGCGACTGCATTTGTTGTCGCATCGTCGGGGGCAAAAGAAGCAACAAGTACAGCACATGCGCATTGGTGCTCGTTGATGAATTCCGCTCGTCCTCGAAACAAAGAAAGCGGTCCGCCCTTTCATAACGAAGCAATGGATCGAGGCTAGGCGTCGCACCGGAAAGAAGGATACCAGCCAATGCAAGCGCGGTATCGTCACCGTCCCGGAAGGTGACCGATGCAGCAGACCACCCCGCGCCTTCTGCCGTGACGGACGAGTCGAGCCATGCGGCGAGTTGCTGGACGAGTGCCCCTGGGGATTGTTCCCTAAAATGAAAGCCTCCAGTACTGAGATAATGCAGGGTCCAACTGATTTCGAATGCATCAAGCCCGAACATCGTCGACACAAACCCCTGTTTGCCATAACAGCCGCGTTCGTAAAAATACGAAAGCCACCTCGCTGCATTAATATCCCACGATCCGTATATCAAT
>JANORL010001375.1:0-2337 GCA_031415295.1 Polyangiaceae bacterium
GAACTCGTTCAAGATCGCTCGTTACCTCCAGGCAACCATGTTTCCGTTTGCGTTTCTCTCCGTGCCCGCCGTAAGCCAAGTCGCTTGTGCCGGAGCCGAACACCGCACAACTCCGCCGCAAGAAACTGAAGAGCTGGATGAAAGCGCAGACCCTTACGAACAGGTGTGCGCCTACCAGACCCGCCGGGGCCAAGATTGTCCCACGCGCAAAGAGTGGTACGGAAGCATGGGGCGATGCCCGGATGGAAAGAAGGGCTGTCAATAACGAGATAGGGGTCGGGACGACCAGTTTGTCTCGGTCGCCCCTACCTCCGAACCGGACTGGCGGATTTCCCGCATCCGGCTCTCCAGTGGGTATTCCCTATCGGGACTGAACAGCCTTCATTCGGGCTATGGTCATCGTGAACAGCCCGAACTCGGCAAAGTAGGCATTTGGCCACCAGTGATTGGCGTGTCCATAACCCATACCCTGCTTTCGATGTCGCCTGAGCTGAATCGCCCGTAGGCGTCTTCGTACCCAGCTATCCACACCGGTAAACAGGGTTCGGTTGCTGAGAAGTTTCAGTGCTTCTCTTGCTTCTTCTTCGCTCTTCTGCCTCGCAGTTTCTTTCGGTTACGGGCCGGAGAGCGTATGCCCGAAGAGGATTTGCACCTCTCTGATGATGCGACCTCTGGGTCGCACTGGGGCCGTTCCCTTTCGAGAAGGGAATGGTGCTGAAGACGAACGAGGAGATGGTTCCACCCGATTAGCTTCAATGGGGTCGTCCCCTTTCGAGTAGCGATAACGAAGATTTCGGATCGCTGCACCGATCCCATCGGATTCTTGATCAGTTGGGCAAAGCGCTGGACGATGTCGTCCTTTTGGACGTGCAGAAACTTTGCCAGTAACGAAAACCACGAAGATGCCGCGTCCGACACCCACAACGAGTAACCCAACCAACTCAAAAAACCGCCGTCGGACCTTCCAAGTGGTTTCGAACCACTTGGAATCGCCTCCATTGGTATTTTAAAATGGTTTTGAACCAGTTTGGACCCGGTCCATCCGCCCGCGCCATGGTTTCGAACCAATTTCGCTACACGACGTCACTGCTTTTGATTGGTTTCGCGCCAAGCTTAACGCCAGCAAACGCGTCTTCAACACTCGAGCGCAGATCAAGGTGAATCGCATCGAGTACGATTGACTTGGGAGTCCACTTCGGTACACTGGACCGATGTACGAATACGCCAATCACCTGCGCTCACTTTCACGCAATAGCCGTTTCCTTCTTTGTGCCGTCATTGCAGCGCAAGCAGCAGCATGTGACGACAATCCCGCGCCTTCGAATACGAGTTCGAGCGGTTCTGCGGGTAGTGCAGGAACGGGCGGCAGCGGAATAGGCGGCAGCGGAATGGGCGGCAATGGCGGTGCCTCGGCGTGTACCCTGTCCCCCGCGTGGACCACGGAAAAAAGCCCGCTTACGGACCTTCAAGGAATTGCAGCCGATTTAATGGGAACGCTCCACGTCGTAGGCGTGGGCCCGAACGGGCTCGAAGTGCATCGCCGATCGAGTTCAGGAATGTGGCAGACGCCGGAATCTACGGGTATTCAACCGAATTGGCAAGTAGCCTCCATCCAATTATTGGTGAGTATCGGTTCCTCCGGTCAAACGGTCGTGGAGGCCGAGGCGTCGATTAACGCTGCATATCGAACTCCCGCGGGTGCATGGTCACTCGAGGACGTTGGTTCTCCCACGGGAATCGATAGTCGCGCCTACATCGACAACAACGGCGTAGCCCATATTGTCCGAAAAAACCAAAGCGGCATTTCTCATTATCACCGTCCAGTCGGCGGTCCGTGGACCTCGGAAGCTTTACCCACCGATCTTGCAGCGACAAACGTAACCTATATCGGAGCCGTGAACGGCGATTTGACCACGTGTGGAGTCAAGTTTCCCGACGTCATGTGCTCGACCAAGGACGCAGGCGGCGTATGGTCGACGCCGTTCTCCGCCATTCCGGGCGTCGAAGCACGCAATGTTCTTCCCGTTGGATCGAAATGGCTCGTGGGTAATGCGGTATTCGAGAACAATCTTTTGTATACGTTGCAATCGTTGGTGTTACCTACAACGCCGACGTGGCAAGTGATCGTGACGGACAAGCCTCCAATGCCCGATTCCGATGTAAGGCTCGTGCGGGCGGTTGAAGGAGCTGATGGAACGATTCACATGGTCAAACACATTGCGTATGCGTCGCTCGATGGGCTCTTGAACTACAGATACGTGCGTTATGTGCGGTATGGGTCGGATGGTACGGTGACGAGCCAAATGGTGTCGTGTTCGGGCGGGCCGGCGAGCAGCC
>JANORL010001376.1:0-4542 GCA_031415295.1 Polyangiaceae bacterium
GGCGCGTGCGCTACGCGCCGCGCACGGCCGGAGACGGATAAACCGAATCGATCACGGCTCGCAGAATTCTCTTCCCCACCCGCGGCATCGCCTGTTACGTTTGCGCCAGAAACGTTTGCGCCTCAGCCCTAGCCAAAATGCCCACATCGATTTCCACCCCGCTGCGCGCAGCTCCTCGATCGAGGATTGATGCGTCGAGGACTGCGTCGGATAGACCAGCTCCTCAGCCAAGCAGTCACGCAGGCTGGCGAACGGTGCGTTCTCCACTCGTATGACAAGCCGAACAGATTATTGACATGGTTTGCGCGCGATTCATTGCCGGCGCCGGGGAACCGAGGACGGTAACACGACCATTGCGGATCTCTTCAACATCGCCTTTCATTTGCGCTACCGAACGTTCATACATACCGCCTCTCGCACCAAGAAAGCCACAATTCCAGGCGGCGAGGGATTGACCGTATTGCAACGCTTCCCTTATATCGTTTGACTTCATTGACTTCAGCCCTGAGGCACCGGCTTCACCAATCAGCGAAAGCAGCCCAGCCGTGCACCAGTCTCCACATCCCACCGTATCCAGCACACGGGGGGCGTGAAAAGCGCGTAGGGTATGCCAAACATTTTTACTCCGCGTTGTCAGTGCGCAGCGATACCGCAACCCATTATGACCGCGAGTTTGAACTTCGAGAATGAGTCTTGGCAGTTTGTCGGCCGGTACTGGCAGGCGCTCCATACGGTTATCGGCGTACTTGACCACATGTGAAAGCTCGAGGGCGCGGGTAAATAATTCCGGCTTCCCGAGCGCCGCGGGTTCGAACACAATTAGTGCGCCTTGCTCTGCATAATACGCTGCCGCCTCCAATGCGCCCGGCGACGCACGATCAAAGAAAAAGACGGCGGCTTCAGGAAGTTCGCCCTTCAGATCCCGCAATGCTTTAGCCGGCACCGGGCTGTATCGTGGCAACCATTGACCACAACAGGGACAGTTCCAGGAGAACGAATGGCGAACTTCGCCTTGCTCTTTCATGACGAGGTTCTCGATCACTATCGGCGTTCCAGCCAAAGGCTCAATGGACAGAAGTCTCGTGTCCACATCCCAGCGCTCCAGATCCGCCGCGATACACTTGCGCGCAGGGTCGTCGGCGAGCCGCGCAAGCGGCACTGAGCGCCAGCCCAAATATGCGAGAATCGCTAACACGTTGCCACACGTCCCCCCGGTGGCAATTTGAGAAGGCGTGGCAGCGTGATTGCGGTATACAATGTCTAGGGCTACGAGCCCGGTGCCGATGATTCGCGGAACTTGCACTACGTGATCTTTCATAAATTGTCCCTACCGCACTGGATCTGGCGCGTATACATCGCCGCTGAGCCATAAGTGGATGATATTGAGGTCGCCTTGCACGGGCAAAACTTCCGCGGGCGGCTTGAAACGCAAGGCCTCGACATAGAGAACCGGCAGATTGAGCTCCATAGCTGCCATTAGACAGCCGAACGCAGTCGCTTTATGACCCACTGGAGAAAGCACGATCTCCGAAGGTCCGATTGCACGAAAAACCTCCTCGCGCTCGTAGAACAAGTGAACGATCGCACGGTAAACATCGAGCGGATCGTCCTCTGCCACATAAAGGAGGTTGCGTTCGTCCACCGCCCAGCTCTCTTCCAGTTCATCTCTATACTCGACTATCAGGTCGTCGGTTCGCCTTGGGTTTCTGCCGGGGAACGGCAAAAGTGGGCACACATCCAAGAGTGGAGCCAAGTCCTGAAGATACCTATACACGCGCTGCAAGGCCACGCGTTTGCCACGTGAAAGCTGCGGGATCCAGAGTCGGGTCGTTCTCTCCCGCTCCGCCACGAGGCCAAGTCTGCCATTAAATCCCAGGACCGTAGTAACTTTGTCCATAAACTCGCAGTCAAGCCCTTCGTCCATGAATACGTCGGATGCGAGCATAACATGTACGTTGATGGCCTTCTGTCCATGACGCCAATCTCGAACCTGCTCGAGAATATAACGCACCATTGGAAAGCTAATGCAGGCAGACAAAGCACTTACATCGACTACGACATCAGTGATTTCATCCAGAGTGCACACCTCATTCAAGACACGAATGGTCCGCACACCGGCTACGACTGCCTGATCGCTGGTATCAAACACGTCGACGAAACGAACCTGGCAACCCGGAAACCAATCTGAGAGGTGCCGTTCGTGGCGTTCGGCTCGCGCGAGGAGATCGCGGCTAGGATCAGGCCGCTCTTCCCTTATAAAAACGCCACGCACCCGCCCCTCGGCAGCCTCATGAAGTAGTTCGGCCACGCACGTCGAGCGTGCGTCGAAACCCGCCGCACCAACCAGTAGGACCTGACGCTGCGGTTCGGCAAAAAAATCCCGAATAAACTCGACAGTCTCTGTCCCGTTATGATAAATGCACGGGTCCCAGCGCAGCCGGTTCATGAGGTTTGCGCTCCGGGCTCTTGCAGAAGGGCTTGCAGATCCACGAGTTTTCGCTCGATGAATCCGCCGCGATACAGTGTCAGGCCATAGGCCAAACGGACCACGCCGTCCAGCTCGATGAGGCACCACGGCTCCCCACCTTGCTGGCCCTGCTTGTAATTCGAGCGGAGCTGGAATGCATTGTACGCGACTCCAAATTTTAATACTTTGGCAAAAAAGGCACTGGTCTCATCGTGTTTCTTGCTGAGCAGATCGTCAATTTCGGCTTGCGGAACCCCAATCGCCCCGGCCCCCGAACTCAACCGAGCATTCGGCGCGAGCGATACCTCCAGGCATTGCTCGGCCAGCTTTTTTACCAAGATGCGCACCTCGCGGCAATAGGGGAAATTCCACTCGGTAATCAATTCGTTGGCTTTCTTGCGCAGCTCATCATGCTGGAACCTGCCTTTCAGCCCTGCTTGACGACCCCGGATGAGCTGAGTCTCCGATAATGCAACGAGATGACCAATAAAGTGCAAAAAGTGCTCTGCGTTTCCCGAACTTGCTCGGATCACATCCTCCATACCGTAATAATAGGCGCGCCCATACTCGTGCATTAGTTGCAGACGCGCGCCATGAGCGACACTAGCATCGGGCACTGGGATTTTCCCTGCCCCCTCATCCGTGGTCGTTTCAAACAAACTCCGTTGGGGATTTCTCCGTACATACCGGTGCATCAGGATGAGAAGCATGGCGCGCTGGACATCATCGCCATTGTCTCGATCCTTTGTACCTGCGATGTAGTCCGTGATCCCCTTCTCTAAGCTAGTTTTTACTGCGCTTGTAATACCCAATTTTTTCTGCGCCGTCGCAATGCGACGATCGAGTTCATCATAATGTTTTCGTGGCAGTTGCTCAGGAGCCACTTCGAGAAGCTTTGCAACATCATCGATCCCACGACTATGAAATGTCGGCATTTGGCGCAAGTAGCGGTCGGCCATGGACTCAGCAGCTTGCCGGAAAGCCTTTTGAGTTTCCTTATCCTTTCCTTCATCTGTTCGCCCTTGAAACAAGATTGGTGTAATCTCTCGGTGCGCTTGTGTGCCTGGCTCTTGAGCATCGTTGCTCTCGGCCTCGATTTGCAATATTTCCTGAGGGGACAACGCATCGAGGCGCGTTACCAACCAGCGGGCAACGCGGAGTTCACGACGCATGAGTTCGAGCTTGAGCTTGGCAAACTGCTCGGGATGAAGACTGTGTGCATCGTCGAATAGGACCAACGGCGTAAGTCTGGGCGGTTCCTCACCGTCACGTTCAACGGTACGCACGAATGATTCAATCACGTCAAACGGTTGATATGGCGCAATTGCATCGGGCGGCAACTGGGACACTGGAGGTGGTACCAACGCGGAGCCAACACCGTAGACCGCTCGCTCCACAGCGATTGCACGTCGCTCAATGCTTGCAGCCTCGAGCCCACCAATCGCTGCAAGCCCCGCTTGGGCATCGCCTTTGGGAATGATATGAACAGCAGCCAATCCACCCATTGCGCCCGCCGCAAGATTGCGCAGCCAGCCGAGCACAGCGCGAGCTTGCAGCAAACGCATCAGTAAGCCCATTTTGATGTCGGGCTCGTATGGGAGTTCCCAGTAATCGCGGTACTCGGATTCGAGAGGCAAACGTATCGCGGCAACGGCGGGAAAGCCTCGAACAAACATTTTGCACCGCGATAGAGTATTCAGGATCGCCCGCGTGTCCTGTGATTTTTCGTCGCTACGCCACAAGGCATCCATGACATCGAGTTGCAACAGCCTCGCCATGGTGGTTTTGCCGCTCCCCGGCGTACCTGCAACCACAACCAATCGATCGAGGAGAATCCCATTTTCTGCGTGCTTTTTGAGATGAAACTCGATGAGTTCAGGAGCGACGATGGATAGAAATCCGGCGGGATCCCGTAAGTATTCAGTGGCGCGCTGCTGAAATGGATTGGGCATATGTGGACCCGGTCAAATGTGGCGTGAACGTCGACGAAACAGAGGGCGCATCGCATGGGCTCCATTGGCGCCCTCTGTTTC
Source organism: Polyangiaceae bacterium (assembly GCA_031415295.1). Taxonomy (GTDB): domain Bacteria; phylum Myxococcota_A; class Polyangia; order Polyangiales; family Polyangiaceae; genus Polyangium. Next base: position 4,501 of record JANORL010001376.1, read on the forward strand.
AGCCCAAAGCAAAGCAATCGCATTATTGGGCGTGTTGTGCTC
>JANORL010001377.1:0-2757 GCA_031415295.1 Polyangiaceae bacterium
CCACTTCGTTGTCACGATAAGCGCCAATCACCAATAGATTTTTTCTTCCTACATCGGTCAAGAGCAACTTCAACAGCTCGAGCGACGCGGGATCCGCCCACTGCAAATCATCGAGAAACAACACGAGCGGTGGTGACGCATCGGCAATGGCACGGACGAATTCAATCCAACTCATACGAAGGCGGTTGTACGCCATTTCCGTGGGCACTTCGGGCAGCGCGGCAACTGGACCAAGCAACCATTCCATTTCCGGAACGATGTCCGCAATCACGCGATTCAGCGGCCCGAGAGCATTCTCGAACCGACCCCTCCAGCCATCGAAAATCGGTTTTGGACTCGCCACCAAATCCCGCAACAAACCACTAAATGCTTGCGCCAAAGCCGCATACGGAACACAATGACCAAGTTGATCGTGTTTGCCCCAAAGCAACACCCCTCGACCAACTTTCGCGATTTCTTGATAAACCGACCGAACAAGCGCCGTTTTTCCCACCCCCGACGGGCCACCAAGCAAAAGCAATTCAACCGTACCACCCGCAACTCGCTCGAATGACTCCCTGATTTCAACCGCTTCCTTCTCACGACTCACCAACGTCTGTGAAATCCGTAATACAGGTGAAAAGTCCTTGGTTCCCAAGACAAACGACTCGATACCGCCTCGCTCATCGAGTTGACGAATGCATTCCTCCACATCCGCCCCCAAACCTCGAGCCACCTGATAACGCCGATCGGGCTGCTTCTCCAAACACCGCTCGACAATTCGCGCAATCATCGGCGGCAGCCCCGGAACGATTTGCTCCAAACAAGGTGCCGGTTTCGCTAAATGCGCGTGAACCAGCGCCAATGGATCACTTTCGACAAACGGTCGTCGCCCCGACAAGACTTCGAAAAACACCACACCCAATGAATAGATATCCGTGCGCGTATCGAGACCTTTGGCCGTTCGTCCCGTCTGTTCAGGCGACATGTACGCCAATGTTCCCTCGAGCGCTTCAGGAATCGTGGCATTCGTCGCTTCCTCCGCCAATTCAGAAGCAATGGTAAAATCAAGCAATGTGATCCGATTGTTGATTTCATCCCATAAAATATTTTGCGGCTTGATGTCTTTATGCACCACACCCGCATCGTGTATCCCCTGCAATACTCGACTCAGCTCGAGCGTAAAAACAAGCGCCTCGGTTAGCGACATGCATCCACGCTCCGTAATGAACCGGTCAAGAGAACGAAGCCCTTGATCTTCCAAAAATAATGCCGCGCATGTATCCTTTTGCTCGAAATTACGCACGCGCACAACACCGGGAACATTCGCTATCTTGACTAGAATGCGATGTTCATGACTCAGCCGCCCAACAGAACGAAGGCTCGCTCCGGGACGCGACATTTTGACCACCAACGATTCTCCCGACCGTTTGCTCGTCACGCGATGGACGATGGTGTCAGGTCCCTGATAAAGCGCCTCTCCGAGGATACAATCGTGCAACATCACAACTCCACCAGACAAATGGTTACGTACGGCCCCAACACTTAATACCTTAGATGGTCATAAATGTGGTTTCAGACGTGCAAGTTCCTACGAACTCGCACATGCAAGCCGCGTCAACGAAGCGCCACGAGATGTCGCCCCGCATCACGCCTGTGGTCCGTCATGTGTCGATGTGAATTTTTTTTTCGCGTAGAAGCTGGATTTGCCAATGCAAGCGGGAATGCTTGCGGTGACTTCAACACCGGCACGCCAATCAAACGGCTTTCTTTTTCGCCGCCGTCTTCTTTGCCGGCATTTTCTTGACGGCTCCTTGTTTGACGACCGACTTTTTCGCTGCGGTTTTCTTTGCCGCTGCTAGCTCGGCGATGCTCTCGACTTCATTGTTTTTCTTGGCAGTTTTCTTTGCCGGCGGTTTCCATTTCGACGATTTCCGCTCGATTGCCGCTAGCTCACGTTGTGATTGACGTGTCGGATCGTCCCACCACGCATCGAATGCCGTCGTGCCATATCGCGACCCCTTGTTGAGCCCTTTCAGCCATTTCGGATCAGTCACTTGCGCGTGCAGCACGAACTTGTGCAGCGGATAATCCTTCTCGTTTTCTTCTTCGAACCGCCCATGCTTCCAAGCCTCTTCATCCTTCACGATGCCAATACGCTCGACGAGCGTCGCCTTCGTGATGAATTTGGCAACATGGGCTTTGTTGAAATCCGTATCCCAGATCCGCGGCGTGTCTTGACCAGTAATCTTGCGCAGCTCGGATTGTAATGGCGTACCTTTGCCGTCTGATACGTAGGGCATGCCGTCTTCAATCAGCATCAGAGCAAACGAACGCGTGATCGCGTAATCGTTGATTCCTGCCGCAGTTCCCGTGGAACAAAGAAACTCGACCTTGTCCTGGTCGATGTTCATCACTTCGATGTAGAATGTATCGCTCGACATAGGCGGCGACGTTATCACTGATCAACACGAAACCGCAAAAATTAACTTTCCTGTTGAACTTTCCTCTGCTAGGGTCGCGCACATGGCAACGTCTTCGAACTCCACTGGCAACCCGCTCCTCGACAATCCCGGCGTTACAGCCACTGTTTTCGCCATCATCGTCTTTTTCGCGTTCGTCGGCGCGCTCTACAACAGCGCCACGAGCTCGCACGGCGACAACCACGGCGCTGCCCACGGCGGCGAACACAAAGCCGCGCACTGACCCGTTTCGATTCCCTCACTCGTGGTTCGATCGCATCGCCCTCAATTGTCTCTTCCGGCGGGGTTTGGGGCT
>JANORL010001378.1:0-2896 GCA_031415295.1 Polyangiaceae bacterium
ATGCACCCTGTGGCAACGTTCGGCACCAAGCCATCGTCGTCGCTGCGCCAATGTTGGAACGCTGGGCCATAAACCGACGGGCAATTGCCTCCCAGCCATTTGATCGATCCTCGCGCACCGCAATCACCTCTCTCGCATAACTCGTCGTCGCTCTTTCAATACCGTTCGGGCGGGAAACACGCGACGGCGTTCGAGCAACCACCGGGCAACTTCGACCGGCAATCGAATGTCTGGCCACGAAGTGCGATCGACCATAGCTGCGTGTATTTCCTTTTGGCCGCTGCGCCAGCGTCTTCAGGACGGATGACGAGCTGCCTCGGTGAGGGTCGCGTTTACTCGGCGGACGAATCTCCAGTGCAGGATCCAGATAGGCAATGCGAGCACGCTAGCGATTGAACCGATCGTATTGGGCAGCAACGATACGATCTGCATTGTGCACCAGCCAAGTCCGGACACCATCCCGAAGCTTTTGAACGCACGAAGTGCAAGATTGTGTTGCGCCTCCTGCCGTAGGGAGTTTGCTACGTTCGCGATAATAAAGAAATCCTCGATGAAGTTGTAGGGAATTAGAAACATCAGCCAAACACTTCGAGGAGATGCCCTTCGCGCACTTGGACGAACCAAAAGAAGTGCGCGATAAAGGTCGCGGCAATAAAGAAAAACCATGAGGAGAAACGCGATTACGAGGACGACGCTTCCAAACACCCCAAGGGTCTCGATTTCCTTAAAAACGCCACCAACTCCGGATGGGTTCAAGAATGGGTATGCCAAGGCATAGGTCACCGGCACCGTCAGTGCGATCTTGACCAAAATGAGTACGAAGCTGTGGTTCATGTTCGTGGTTTATTTGATGTTCTCAGGTTATGCCAACTGCTTGGCAAGGTAAGCAAAACGCTTGCACGCGAGCCCATTCGAGACCTTGGTGGCGGTTCATGTTTTTCTCAAAACGGTTTTTTATGTTTTGAACAGTTCGTCGCTTTGCCTTCCCGCACGCAGTCACCGCGGATCAAGCGTCTCGCAGACCGGAGGCCTGACGGTCGTATTCCAGCGGAAAGAATTCATCCAGCCGTCGAGCAACGAGCGTGAAGCAGAGTTGTCGAATGAATGCAAAAAGACGAGCGAGCCCGTGCCACCGCAAATCGGAATCAACACGACTCGTACCATGCCGTTCGTGCCCGAAATCGACCACCAACGTTCGACGGCGGGTCCGAGCGGAGTCATCGGGTTTCCGGTGCCTGCAGGCTCGAGCGTTTTCCGTTGCAGATGATTCGAGAAACCGGTCGTTATATCGGCAAAAAGTTTTTCTTGAAATTGGGGCGTCGTCAAACGATCCGACAGCATAAGCCCGCCTGTGACGCCCATGTCCGGACGACTCACACGCAGCTCGAACCCCTTTTGACTCACGCTTGCGCCAAGCTCCAAGGGCACACTACCCGAAATTCCCAAATAACGGCTATGATAATTGTACCCCGCAAACCATCCGGGTTCCCTGACCGGCAATGGCCCGCCCGGTAACATTCGATATGGCAAAACAATGGGCGGGTTTTTCGGGGCCTGCGGTAATTCGAACAAGTGCGGGACCAACTCTTCAGCTACGTTCGGCGCCAAACCTCGAATGACCGCGACCTTTGTCCCGAGCCCTCGGACGACGAATCCATCGTGAATAGAGGTTTGACCCATCGACAGCGCACGTAAACATCCAGGTTTGGCGGTGATGGCAGCGGCAAACTCCGCGGCATCTTTTTCCGAGTCCCACACCGTACTCCAAAGGAGCGCCACCGATCCGTCTTGTCCCGTCGCAACCGTATATCGATCGCCACCCCAGCCTTCGGCCGCATTCGTTGCTTCAGGCGTGCAACGCTCGAGAACCACGCGTATGGCTAGCTCCCCCAGCGTGCCATGGCCGAGTGTTCGATGATTCGGCGGCGGATCGGGGTCGCGGATCTCGACAGGCAGTTCCCCCACTATGTATTTTTCTGGATGAAGGACTTGTTCCGTCGAGACGGGCGGAAACGAAAACAATCGATTGACGAGATCGAGTCCTCCCGCTCGATAACACTCCGCCGCGAAACTCGTGCCAGCATGGTACCGAAAAAGAAGACGCTCGCGCACAATGGGTAATGCACGAAGAAGTGCTGTATCGCCATCATTTGCGACAAACCTTTCGGGAGGTACGTCGCGCATGATTTCTGCGGCCTTGCGGACCATGCGCTGAAAGGGTACGCCACGCACGGAGGCGAGATGGGCGAACATCGTGAGCATTGCGTCACCTTCGAGGACCGCGCTGTAGGCGAGTTGTTCGTCGTCGCTCATCGCCATCATTGGACGTCGCCCAAAGTTCTGATCTTGAAGGGCGTGCTCGATTTCGTGCGCCAGAATGCCCAGTTCCTTTTCGGCTTCGGCATTCGTGCGTGCAGGGGACGCGCGTACGACGATGTAATGTCGTTCGTGATCGTAAAACCCGAGAACCCGCTCTTCCAGCACTTCGCTCGTGCTGGCCACGGCTCCGGTACCTCCGGGTTCGCCATTGGGCAGCAAATCGAACGCCAAATGAAATGCCTTTTGTTTTTCGATTTCCTCGCGGGTCACGTTTTTTCGTTCGATTCGCTCGCGTAGGGCAGCAATAAATTGAGGTTTGTCGAGCAAATACACGGGAATCGCCGCACGTTGCGGGAGGTTTCGTACGCGAGCCACGTCTCCAATAAGTGCAGTCACTCGCTCTTGCGTGAGTAATGGCGGAAGGATTGGCGAAGGAGCCATCGCAGGAGTTGTTGCGGGGGCTGTTACGGATGCGACACAACCGGTAAGGGCCAGCGCGGCAAGAATGGGTATCGTTTTTCGAGCAACCATGATGCGGTCTCGTTTGCTTCTTGACCCAAAAAAGCAAACAGTCCAT
>JANORL010001379.1:0-12818 GCA_031415295.1 Polyangiaceae bacterium
CTGGTTTCGGCACCCTAAAAAGGTGCCAACCACTTTTGGCAAAAGGTGCCAACCACTTTTGGCAAAAGGTGCCAACCACTTTTGGGGTGCCCCAAAAGGTGCTGCCCCAGCCCCAAAAGGTGCCAACCACTTTTTGCGCGCGGTTGCTAACCGTCTCCTTTCAGCCTCTTCCTCGCCTTTTTCAAAAATTTTACGCCACAAATTTCTACCATCTCGATCGTCTATGTTACGGCCCCTATCAATGGCTGCGCAAGCGACCGCATGGGACCGTAACGAAGGCCGCTCCGATATGAAAGTCGGGCAAAGTGAACGATTTGGAGGCGTACGAGCGGATTTCGTCGCCACGCTCGGACGTCGCGTCGTCGAAATACGAGCCGCCGTCGCCAGACTCGCCGAAGACGCATCGTCGTCCGCTAGACGCGATGACCTGCGCAGACGCGTTCATGCCCTTGCAGCCGCCGCCAGGTTGTTGCGCTTCACCAAACTAGCCGCGGAACTCGCCGGTAGCGAAGCGCTCGTCGACCGCATCGCGCTTCGCGGGAAACTCACCGACGAAGACGCGAAACAGCTCGGTGACTTGCTCGATCGTTTGCCCGAATTCGCCTGGAGTGAAGCCGCACTCGTCGATTCGGAATCCGTTCCTCGTTCGGGAAGTAATCCCCCGCGGCCGCTCATCGCTCCGGAAGCCGAGACAATCGTTCCACGACAAACGAAACTCGATGCACCGCAAACCATTCTGTTTGTCGGACCCGCGTACCTCGCCAACGGCCTAGCCACCGAAGACGATCCGGCATCGTTCGAGATCGAACGAACGGATGACTTTGCCGCAGCCGCGGATCTCGCGCGTGCTTTGGCACCCGATGTTATCGTCATCGACGCCGACAAACCCGAAGCTCGACAACTCATCGCGGCGCTTTTGGCCGATCCAATGACCGAAGAAGCGCCCATCTTGCTTTTGGGGCGTTTCGTCAAACCTGAAGATGCCGGGCTTTATGCCGCTCTTGGTGTGGCGAAAACGCTTCCGAAACCCGTATCCCCGAGCGCTCTTCGCAAAGCCATCGTCGAAGTCACAGCAAGCTACATCACGCGCGAGATCGCTCGTGCTCCGATTGGCGAAGTGACCCTGGACGAACTTGGAAAACGTTTGGCGGAAGAACTGCGCCGAGGTCTTTGCGATGCCGCGGATGCTCGGGCGCGACAAACCAAACTCTCGTATGGCGAAGGCAGCGAGATGTTGGCCGTTCTTTGGGGCGCTGTCGCACGTATTCGTGACCTTGTGACCATTGAATCACGCGGTCAGGTGCGGTTTGTCCCGAGCGGCCCCGAAGGCGCACTTCCGTACGCGCCGTGGCTGGGCGAGACAAACCCCCGCGGTGAACAAGGCCAACGTGTGCGTGCGCTTGGAGAAACGCGTGGAGCAGCGAAAGGCGCGTCGCTGGAACAGATGAGCATCGTCGTCGCGGATGATGACGCTGCGATCACGTGGTTTTTGGCCGATGTTTTGCGTTCGGCAGGCGCTACCGTGTACGAAGCGCGGGACGGCGAACGAGCTTTCGAGCTTTCGTGTGAACATTCGCCGGATCTCGTGATCAGCGACATCGTGATGCCCGGCATGGACGGGTTTGCACTCTGTCGCGCCATCAAACGAGACTTCGCGTTGCGTGACGTACCCGTCGTGCTTTTGTCGTGGAAAGAAGACCTTTTGCAACGTGTGCGCGAGCTGGGTGCTGGTGCCGATGGGTACTTGCGCAAAGAAACGAGCGCCGCATCGATCGTGCAAAGGCTGCGGGAAATCCTGGGTTCGCGCCTTCGAGTGGCCGAACGTTTGGCCCGTGGTGGCGAAGTACGCGGGCGTCTCGAAGGTTTGACGCCACGAACCCTGTTGTCGCTCGCTTGTACGTTTTTGCCAGCTTCGACACTGACCGTACGCGATGCGCGGGACTTGTATGAAGTGGAACTTCGTGACGGACGCCCCGTACGCGCCACTCGAACGACCGCCGACGGCTCCTACGAACGTGGGCCTGGTGTGCTTTCGCGTCTTCTTGGGGTTGGCTCGGGTCGGTTTGTCGTGGTACCCATAACGCGCGATGATGTCGAACGATTGTCCGCGGCACGGCCGGATCTGTTTGGAACCCTTTCCGAACAATTGGTGCCGCTCATTGCGTCGGCTCGCGCGGCGCAACGCTTGTTGTCCGGTGGTTCGTTGATGCTCGCGACCCGTATCGAAGTGGACCTTGGCGTGATCACCGCGCTCGTCGAAGCGATGCCCGAACGGGCTCGTTCGGTGCTCCAAGCGATTGCCAGCGGCTCATCGCCACGCGACCTGGTCATGAGTGGCTCGGCGCCCGCGCGCCTCGTGGAAGACGTCCTGTGCGATGCTGCGGCGCACGGCGCGATCAGTGCGATCGTCGGCGAGTCCGGCTCCGACTTGCTCACGCCGGGCGTGCAAACCGAATCCGACAGGTTACGCGGGATCCGACGCATGGTTCCCGTACTCGTCCCGTCGCTTTCCGACATCCTTCCCGAACCCGATTCTAGCTCGCCGCAACCCGTGTCCGCGGTGATCGATCGTTCGGTGACGCCAGGCCCCGCCGTTTATCGTGACGAACCTTCGCCGATTGCGTCGATTGTCGACGACAAACCACGCGAGACAATGGGGACGACGCCAAAGCCCGCTGTGCTCGTGATGCCGAGCGAGGATGATGACGATGATGCGACGACCATGGCGCAGCTCGAAAAGAGCCCCGTGTCGAACATTGCCGTGCACAATGTTCCGCGAGACGAATTCACGCCTGATGTAATCAGCGGCGTGGAAACGTATATGCCTCCGCCCGTGGTTCTGGTCGCTGGAGCCAAACCGCTGCCCGTACCGAATTCGGTGCGTATGGCGAAAGAAACGCCGTCGAGAACGGCCAAGCCCGCGTCGGTGAAACCGGAACCGGTGCAAGAAAGGCCCGCGCTCGGTTTGCCGCAGCCATTACCGCAAAAGCGCGCTCCGTTCGATGCGTTGACGCCATCGTCGCCATCGTCGCTATCGACGCCATCGACGCCATCGACGCCATCGATGAAAGCAGCGGTCGACCTAAAGGCTGAAACGAAGTCTGAAACTTCGCCGCAGCCTGAAATCGAGGCGAAAACAGCGCCGTCGCCAAAGCCGAAGGCGGTCGTGAAGTCATCAGCGTCGCCATTGCCCACGCCGAAGGCGACGGTTGTCGCGAAAAACAAATCGCCCAAGCCTCCCGTCGTCGCGAAACCGGTGCCCAAGTTTGCACCGCCCATGTCGTTGGGGTCGCTCGAGCCGCCGCCGGTCGAAGAATTGCCGCCGCTGCGTGCGTCGTTGCCTTCTGCGCATGGACCTCGTCCTCGGGCTCCTGAAGTCGAACCGCATGCGGGCAATGCAGCCGCCGAGCCGCCCAAGCGAGACAATGCGCCTATGCGTGTTGGAGCGTGGATTCTTTTTGCTCTCGCGGGCGTTGTGTTTGCCGTGGGAAGTCGCGTTTCGCAACAGCGTAATGCTCAATCGTTGGCGCAAGCCGAGCAGACGCAACTAGCACCTGCGTCCGTGGAAACGGTCGTTCAGCCGGGACCTGAACCTACGCCCGAAGCTCCACTCCAAGCCCCGGTATCACGCGACAAACACGCTGGTGATTCGGCCGACTTCCCCATTTTGCCGCAGGATTTGCCATTACGTAAGGAAGACAAAGTGCCCAAAGGCCAAGGGCTTTTGGAAGTGATTGCCGGTCCGACGGATTCGATTTTCGTCGATGGGCAGCTGATTGGCACGGGCCCGGTCGTCAAGGTACCGTTGGCGCCGAAAAAGGATCCGTACGAGATTCGTTTGCGGCTTCGTGGTGAAGAGCGGGTGCGTTTTGCGCTCGTCAAAGAAGGCCGGATGTCTCGGCTCCGTATTGCTCCTCCGTGGTCTCGGTGAAATCGCGTCTCGGGCCCATTCTTCTATTGCTCGGACTGGGCGCTGGGTGCCACGGTTGTGGTCAAAAGGGCGGTGGTGACAAACCAACGCCTACGCTTACGCAAAGCGCCACAATCGCGGCATTGCCGCCTGGTCGGGTCATTACGGACCTCATCGAACGACTTCCCGATTGCGATATGGAGCATCGGGGCATTTTATTCGATGCGGGTACGCCCGCGATGACCGGTCGTTTTGCGTGGACGGGGACGTTACCGGTAGGAATCGAGCATGTCGAGCACGATGCATCGACGTGGATGCGGGTTTCGTCGCGCACGTTCAAAGTGTTTTTCGTCATGCCTGAACCGAGTCCGGTATTCGTGGCGATGCGAGCATTGGGATTAAATTCCAAAGCGGCGGCGGTTTTACTGGACGATCAGCCGCTAGGCACGTTGAATTTTATTCGGGATCAATCACGCATTGCGACGACACCCGTGACGACGTTGCCGGTGGATGCCGGATTGCATACGCTCACGTTTCGATTTTCCGGCAAAGTGCGAAACGACGATTCTTTTGTCGATATCGATTGGATTCGTATTGGTATTCCGGACGAAAGTACCGTGACGTATGGTGCGCCGACATTACGCGACGTCGTGACGACGCGGGCAGCACTTTCGGGTGTGCCGCATCGAGCGCTCGCGCTGCGTGGTCCTGGGGCATTACGATGCACATTGCGTTGGCCGCCGGGAGCGCGGTTACGGACGTCGATTGGGCTTATGGGAGCGGGCGAAGCGGATGCGAAAGTGCGCATTTTACGCGACGGGGAAAAACCCCTGGAGTTATTGGTACAGCATGTGACGGGCGGCGAGAAAGCCGTATGGGTCGACGTCGACGTGCCGCTCGATGCCCAAGCGGGGAAGTTGTCGACGATTGAATTGGGAATTGAAGGCGTACCTCCGGGATCACGAATGATGTTTGGTGATCCATCGATTGTGGTGCTTGCGCCGCCGCCGCCGGCAACGGCGAAAGCGCGAGCTGTCGTGGTGGTGGTCATGGGCGGCGTCGAACGTGATGTCTTGCCACCTTGGCATGGTGCGTCGACGCCGCAATTGCCTACGTTTTCCGATTTGGCGCTCACGGCGACGACGTTTCATCAGCATCGGGCGCCCACGACGTTTTCGGGCAGTGTCGTCGCGTCATTACTTACCGCGCTGCCGCCTCGCGGGCATACCGTGACGGATCTTGGCGCGCGAATGCCGTCTTGGTTTACGACGCTCGGGGCGATTGCGCACGACGCGAGCATTCGTGCAGCTATGTTTACCGGTGTTCCCTCGACGTTTCAATCTTTTGGATTTGGCAGTGGTTGGGAGCAATTCGTCGTATATCCGCCTTATGGAAACGACAAAGCAACGGCGCCGCTCGATGGTGCCGCAACGTGGATTTCCGATGTATTGCGCCAAGCGCCGGATGCGCGATTGCTCGTTGTGGTGCATTCGCGCGGTGGGCATCCGCCGTGGGACATTTCGCCGAAAGAGCTTGCCATTTTGCCACCGAGTAAATACACGGGGGTGATTGAACCGCGTCGAGCTGCGCAACAATTGGCGAGTGCGCGTAAGAGAAAAGACAAACGTGAAGTTTTATCGGCGCAGGATCAAGAACGAGTGCGTGCGCTGGAAGCCACGGCATTGGTGTATGAAGACCGGGCGCTGGGCAATTTGGTGGGCGCCCTAAAAACGGCGGGCATTTGGGAAAATACGGTATTCGTGTTGACGGGCGACGTGAGTAGTGGCGCGCGTTCGCTGTATATCGAAGGCACGGAATTATCGGAGCAATTGTTGACATTGCCGCTGTATGTACGTTTTCCCGATGGTCGATATGGCGGGACACACGTCAATTTGCCCACGGAAATTTGGGACATTACGCAAACGGCCATTTCGGCGCTTGGTATATCGTTTTCGCGGCTCGGTCTCGGGCGGGATTTGTCCGGGATCGCTTCGGGTCTCGAGGATTCGACGGCGGAACCACAGATTGCCACGCTCGATGATCGGTATTCGGCGCGTTGGGGGGAACTCATCATGACCGGTCGTTATGATGGCGCGCCGGCATTATGCGATTTGTCGCTCGATCCTACGTGTGTTTTCAATCGACGGGACACGATGCCTCTGGCTGCGCAGGCGTTATTTCGGCGGATCATGGAGCGGGATCAATCGACGCGTGTGGATTCACAAAAACGCGAGCCTGCATCGATTGACAATGAAACGGCGTCGTCGTTGCGGGTATGGGGAACGATTGAGTAGCGCCAGCCGCAAATCACGCCCAACGTCAAGGCGTCCGACTCACCGCAATCTGCCCCCCATTCCCCCCGAGAGAGACAAACCGGAACCTGGCCAAGGCTTGTGAACGAGGACGAAGCCCTTATTTTCGCGCGCCGGCGGGGGGCGCCGTTGTTTGAGCCCGCTGCTTTGAGCGGGCGAGTTCGGGGTCCCGCCTGTGCGTGAAAACCGGGCTGAGACCAGGCGTGCAATGGGGAGGCGGGGTCCCGCCTGCGCGTGAAAACCGGGCTGAGACCGACCTCACACATAGCGAGGCGTCCCTCGCGTGCGCGGAAACCAACAATGACAAAGGTGCTGACAAAGGTGCCAGGCACTTTCTCATCCGGACCAGGCTTCGTGAACCTCCACGTCGAGACGAGCGTCGGTTCAGCGTGACGGTGCCACGAAACTTGTCCTATGCTCCTCGCTGGAGAAACCTCATGCACATGCAATACGAAGGTCGTTTCATCAGGCCCACGCGAATGTCGTATCTTTCCGTGGCGCTAGCAAGCCTTGTTTTGTCGCCATTTGTCCTCGGATGCGGCGATGGAGGAAAAGGAACGAACACGACCGGGTCCAGCGCGCAAGGTGGTTCGGGTGGCAGCGGAGGCGCTGGTGGATCGGGTGGCAGTGTCCCCGCGGGGCCCTGCGATATGGCGCACGATAACGAAGTCGTCGTGAAGGATGCCGTCGAATTGACCGAAACGCTCGCCAAGGTCGCTCCAGGAGCGCTCATTCGGCTGGAGCCTGGAACCTACGCGGAGACCTTCGACCTCACCGTGTCCGGCACGGCGGACAAACCCATTGTGTTGTGTGGACCGCGCGAGGCGATCATTGACTCATCCGCCAATCCAACGTTGACCGGTATCGATATGATCAACGTGCAGCATTGGATTCTTTCTGGTTTTACCGTTACGGGAGGTGGCCAGGGAATTTACCTCAATGGATCGAGCGATAACCTCGTCACGGGGTTATCCATTCACGACGTGGGTCAAATCGCGATTCGCTTGCGTAATGGCGCGAGTCGCAATACGATTCAATCCTGCGAGATTAAGAATACGGGAATAAAGGATCCCACGAGCGCTGAGGGCATTTTCCTTGGCAGCATCGATACTTCCTGGCCGGATCCGAATACGCCCGACGCGTGTGACGAGACCAAGATTCTGTCGAATACGTTTGGCCCGGGACTCAAGACCGAACACATCGATATCAAGGAAGGCACAAAGGGCGGTGAAATCCGAGGGAACACGTTTGACGGCGCCGGACTTCTAGGGGCTAATTCCGAGGACTCTTGGGTGTCCGTGTCGGGAAGCGGATATCTTTTTGCGGAGAATTCAGGGACGACAGCTCCAAAGGATGGATTCCAGGTCCGAGGTAGCGCTGCCTGGGGACACACCAATGTATTCGAGAAAAACATCGCCAAGGTGAATGGGCCTGGATATGGTTTCTATGTCCCTCCGAGCGCCACGGGGACCATTGTCAAGTGCGACAACATGGTCGAGGGTGCCGTGTTGGGTTTTTCCAACGTGATGTGCACGCCGTAATGGGTCGAAGGCCCAGTTGGCGAAGGCAAAACGCCCGTAAGCACGCATTCAAAATATCGTAATGAGCTGCTGAGCCTCATGCTGCTTTGACTGGACGACGTGCTCGATGTTCGTCTACGCTGAACACGTTCGCCATACTCGAACGAGGACCAAATGTTCAACGCGGCTACCGTTTCCAGCTTTCACGAAGATTCCCGTCGTGCCGGGCGTGAGGTCGCCGATGAGCTGCTCGAGCAACTCGGCGCAACGCCTGACGTCGTGCTGCTGTTTGTCGCGGCACATCATGCGTACGACCAGGTTCTCGCAGGCATCTATCAGCGACTGCCCGCGCGTGTCGACCTCATCGGTGCATCGACGGCGGGAGAAATCAACAGCGAAGAAGCCGTCGGCGGTTCCGTCACGGCGATGGGTTTGCGCCTCGATGGTGCTGGCTTCGAATCTTTCCGGCTCGATCCACCCGAGCAATCGCCCCGTGAAGCGGGCCGTGCTTTCGGCGCCCGCATGATGAAGTCCGCGAAGCCTAGTCTCGTGATCCTGCTGCCGGATGGGACGAGCCCCCGGCGCCCCGACGAAATCGTCCGCGGCTTGCATGAGGCGCTCGGCGATGTCCCGATTATCGGTGGAGGTGCGGCCGATGAAGGCACGTTCGATCGCGTCGCGACATTTCATCAACAAAATGTCATTCGCGGCGGAGCCGTCGCACTTGCGCTTCACGGCCCCGTACGCATTGCAACGGCAGCTCGTACCGGCTGGGCCACCATTGGTGCGTCTCACGTGTGCACACGCGTCGACGAAGGCGTGCTCGTTCGCGAGATCGACAATCGCCCTGCGCTCGATGTATACATAGAATCCCTTGGCCTGAGCGCTTGGGACAGCTCCATTTCCACATTCGAGTTTCCCCTTGGCATCACGCCTGATGCGCATGCAACCCCTGGCCATTACGATCAAGAACCGCTTTTGCGCACGGTCATGACCGTCGACGTGGCCAAAAAGACGCTCGTTCTTGCCGGAAGCATGGAAGAAGGCACGTGCGTACGCCTCACGAGGGCTACAAAAGACTCCGTACTCGAAGCTGCAAGCATTGCGGCCGCTACCGCTGCAACCAGCCTACGCGAATCCAACATCGCGCTTTGCTTCAATTGCATTACGCGCAAAATCCTCCTTGGGCCCCGGTACAAAGAAGAAATCGCGCGGGCATTCGCACACATCGGTCCTCGTGTCCCGCGGGCGGGCTTTTATTGTTATGGCGAGATCTCACCCGCGCTCGGTGCACCCATGTATCTCCAGGAAACGTTCTCCCTCGCGCTTATCGAGGGGTAGGCGTGGCGTGTACGTCTTGCCTACTCGAGCGTCCGGGAGCCGAAGCAATCCCACTGGAGGATTTTCTGGACGAGCTCCTTGCGTGCGAAGGGTGTCTGGTCATGGAGGGACCAGCGATGATTCCAGCGGTCAGGTTGCTCGTTCAGCGACATCGGGAGGGTGCACGTGCGCTTCGAAAGACGGGCAACGAGCTGCGCAAGGAACGTCGCGAGCGAAATGAGCTTACCGAATCCATTACGCGTTACGAGGCTCGAATGACCGCACTCGAATCGGTGCATCGTCGTGCGTCGGAGGAATCGGAGCGCGAATTACGTGAAAAATTGCGGCATATCGTGGCGCAAACGCAAGAGCTGCTTGATTTGTCTGCACCGATCCTTTACGTCGACGAAGGAGTGATTGCGGTGCCGATCATTGGAGCCATGGACGACGACCGCGCCGCCGTTTTGCGCGACGGATTGCTCGGTGCGATAGCGCAGGGAGCCGTGCGGCATGCAATCGTGGATCTGACTGGTGTCGACACGATGGATACGGCATTTTCCCGCCGGCTTGTGGACATCATTCGAGCGGCACGGCTTCTTGGCGTGCGCGTGTTGCTGTCGGGCGTGCGTCCTGCATTGGCTCGGTCGATTGTGAGCCTTGGCATCGATACGGCGGGGATTCCGACGGTGCGTGATCTCAAGGAAGCCATTTTACTTTGTCGTCGCAATCGCGGTGCGGCGTGACGACGACGTGAAATGACGTGTGCGCAGGGAAATCAACGGGAGGGGCCCCGCGCGTGCGCAAAAAACCGGGATTCGACCGACGTTGCACCTTGTTACGTAAGCCGTTTTAATGCTGCATCGCCGTGTACAGCGCCACGACGACACCCATGATGCTCTCGCCGGCAATAAAACCCGATGCGGACGCGATCGTATAGAAATCATGCTGCTTGGGCCATTTCTTGGAAACTATTTC
This sequence comes from Polyangiaceae bacterium, assembly GCA_031415295.1. Classification (GTDB taxonomy): domain Bacteria; phylum Myxococcota_A; class Polyangia; order Polyangiales; family Polyangiaceae; genus Polyangium. The sequence continues at coordinate 10,038 of JANORL010001379.1, forward strand.
CGCAATGACCGCTCCAAGAAGAAATGTATAACTATTCGATGCGGGCAAGATGAACGACAAGCCTAGTCCCGTGGGCGAAGGAACCCACTTTTTGACGGATGCCGGTCCCAATTCGATCAGCAACGTGAAAATGGTGGCCAATACCGCAGCAATGCCCATTGCATGTGGCGTGTAGGGCGGAAGGTTGCCCAATCCCTTCGTGAGAAGTTCAGCCATGCCTTTCCAAAGTTGCACCGAAGGAGCTGGATACTTTGTTCCAATGAGTTCGATGGGAAATGCTTTGAGAAACACCACGACGGTGATCAGGCCGCCGCTTACAATGCCAAAAAGTTGGGCGAGAAACTGATAACGCGGCGATGCACCGAGCAACCGACCCGTTTTCATGTCCTGCATCATGTCTCCGGCATTGTTCGACCCGGCCGACGTAATACCCGCGGCCATTAGATTGATTTGGACGTTCCCTGGCGCAATTGCCGCAAAAAGAAGTTGCGTGACTTTACCCATCGCGCCAATCGGATTCACATCGGTTTCACCTAGAGCACGCGTTCCCACGAGCGCCAGCAAGGACGACAAAACAATAGCGACCAGTGTGAGAAGCGGGTGCATGTCAAAGACGTAATATTGAGTTCCCATGCACAAGAGGGAAGCGGCAAGCAAACCCCAGAAAAACCATTTCATGGGCACTTCGACATCTTCGTGCGCGCTGGTCCCGACGGCGCTTTTCAGCGTTTTGATTGACCGTAGCGCCGCAAAAATAGACGTGATTTTGAGGGCAAAAGAGATCAAGCCGGAAACGACGAGCATCGTGACCCCGGGCCACATGCACCACTTCGCCGCTCTGCTGAAATAAGTGAGATCCTTATCGCTTGGAATGACGTATCCATGGTCGACCGCCCACGGAATGAGACCCGCCCAGCAGATCGTTGCGCCGACGGCCATCCAAATGCAGGTTCGTAAACCCACGAGCGCTCCGGCGCCTAAATTGAGGAGGCTCACGTCCAGGCCCAACGTGAGTTTCGCCATGCTGTGTTTTCCGATGAAACCGCCGATTTTGGGAATCGTTTCGGGAATGAGCTCCAAACCTCCACGGAGAAAACTCAGTACGGCGCCGGCAAATGAGGCCCCAAAAAGTCCGGCTGCTTTTTCTTTGCCGCCTGTCCCTTCGCCATAAAGCGCCTTCGTCGTTTCTGCAGCGGCAATACCTGATGGGAATCGCAGATTTTCGCGATTGATCATCTGCCGTTTTAGAGGAATGGCGAAACATACGCCCAAAAATGCAACCGATACGAGCCACGCAGCCACTTGCGCAAAAGTCAGTTGTTTATGCGTCAGAATCATCAATGCGGGAATGGCATTGACCAAGCCAGCGCTGGCCATCGCGCCCGCCGCCGACGCTGCCGTTTGCATCGTATTGTTTTCGAGTACGGTAAACGCGGGGCCGGGAACGGCGCGATTCCAAAGGCGGAACACGAGCCATGCGGAAATGGCAGCGGTGATGGATGCTCCGTACGTCCAGCCGATCGTGAATCCGGTATACAGATTGGCAGCGGAGAGCACGGATCCAATGATACACCCGAAGAAAATTGCCCGGAACGTAAACTGGCGTTCTGTCGGACGATAAACCGACCGATACCACTCTTCGTCGGAGATAACGCCAGGGTCATTGGAGATAACGCCAGGGTCATTCGAGGGAGCAGCCTCGGGTGCGAGGTGGGCCATGCTTTTGGATTGTCATGAACGACGAGCGGACGTCAATGGAAAACGTGAGGTAGTTGGCGAGACGTCGTGCCGTGGGAATGCGAGAGACATAACGTTCGAGGCTAGGTGGCTGGTGTCAAACGTCGCGAGCGCCAGAAAGCCAGGGCGACGGAGCGAGGAATCCTCCTGGATTTCGAGCGATGTCGACCGACGATTTCGGGCGCGCAGCAGTTTGACACCAGCTACCTAGAGAGTTCATTGGCGTTTCGCTGGGGTTCACCTAGACCTGACCAGGGGCTATCCACCCCGGGACCCGGACCAGGCAGCGGTCTGGACCTTGCATTGGTTCGTCCGCGATGTGGCCGAACCAAAAAGAGGCATATGATTGGGTTCGGCGGAGTGGAACGAATTTGCTTGGGGTTCGGCGGAGTGGAATGGGTTGAATTTCGTTTTGTCGCGCGAATTTGTCTCGACAGACGATCGTTTGTCGCTATCGTCCGAATCCACGATGGTGCACAACATCGAAGATGCGTTTGGCAAGAACATCCTTCACGACTTGTTTCGCTTGCGTGGATACGCGGAGACCGAAGCCGAAGTACCGCCGGGTAATGGCAAAAGAATCGACGTGTGGTTCGTCCCCGAGCCCGAGAACAAATCGCGCTTGCTTGATGCGCCTGTGTTTACCGGTGTATTGGCGGAGATGGCGTCGGATTCTGCGGCGATTGAATTGTGGAGCGAAGCGCCGAGTATCGATGATTTTCACAAAGCGTTTGGAAAACGTGAGGTTTGGCACGACGTTCTCGAATTGCGCGACAAACGGCCGTGGTCGCGTCCGCCGTTGTGGCACGTTTGTGCGGGTAAACCTGTGACCTTGATCGAAGAGTTTGGCCTCCAGGTGACCACGATTCCAGGGTTGTATCGACCTGCGGCGCGTGGTTGGCGCGTGATTGTCATGGTTGTGGGCGAGTTGCCGATGATGCGGGACACGATTCTCTTGCGTTTGCTCGGTCGTGGGCGGGTTCGTCGTGACGCGTTGCGGGATCTCGGCAATTTACCTGATGATGCATGGGAAAAACGGCTTGC
>JANORL010001380.1:0-5375 GCA_031415295.1 Polyangiaceae bacterium
GTCAACGACCTTGTCTCCGTTGCTCTCCCGAGCGCGTTCTTCGCTGCCGAGACCCCCCAGGCGACCACCATAAAGCTCGGCATCAAGATGCCGCCAAAGCCAATCGACGCGAATAAGTGGGCGTTGAATTGCCGCATCTTGGAGGATGACGAATTCTCTACATTTCCGGCGTGTAGCACCAAACCAGGTGTTGCGTTTTTCATTGATAAAAACGGCGACGATAAAGACCGTTGCAACATCGAGCTTCAGAACAATAACGCCGCCGTTGCACCGTTGCCGTTCCAGTGCACGGATATGTGCGGGAGCGACCCCTATACTGATGATCCGCAAACGTTTTGCGACAACATCCACTTCATGAACCCCGTCGTGGGGGAGTGGGTAGATCCCGCCGATCTCTGGATGTGCCAATGCCCGTGCGACGATCCCTCGGCCCCTGGCGCAACCATTGCCGCACCCGTTCAAGGCTGTGCGCACATCGGCCTCGATCCCACGAAGCCCGAAGATCAACAAAGTGCCTGTGCTCAAGTATGCGGTGGCCAGATCTGCGGTGCCGCGCCAGCTTGTCGCATTGGCGAGTGCCATGCGCCTGCATCGGGTGGCACAGCGCAGTTGATCGCGCGGGGAGTATGCGATCCCTTCAAACCTCAAGCCATGATGCGCGTATCCGCGGCAAGCGACTACCATGTGACCATTGACCGCAATGCTTCGTCATTCGAGGTCAATTTCGACGCATTGAGCGCCACCGGTGCCTTTGACGGAACGGTGCACCTCAACCTGAACGAGAGTGGTGGCATTCGTTTGGTCGATATCGCCAGCAGTCGAACGTTCCCGGATGATTTCGCGCTGGCCGTTGCAAGCGTCACGAATGCTACGGTCGTTTCCAGCAGCCGCGTTCTCGGACAATTTGGAACGGGTACGGCCTTCCAAATTCCTGCACAGAGCGGTCTTTTCGGTGCGTCTGCGCTTGCTGGGGGAACGTTGGTCGCAGGAGAAGCCCTCAATCCGGACGCCCTGACCGGTACCATCAACGTCCAAACGCGCGAGTTTGCCATGGATATCTTCGCCGAAGCACCCCCCGAGTTACCCGCGCAACCGGTGAGCGGCCGGAACATTGTCGCCCATATCGTCGGCACCATCGACAACATTCCTCCCGTGGCTGTTTCCGGGGGTCCCACGCGTACCGTCGAGTGCACCTCCCCAACGCTCACACCCGTCACGTTGAATGGTTTGTCCTCGTTTGACTCCGATCCCGGTGATTCGATTTCCCATTACCAATGGTTCACCGCCGGAGGCGTGGGAATGGGGAACCAAGCGGTCGTCGCCAAGAGTCTCCCGCTCGGGCACTCGGTGTTCGCGCTGCATGTGTACGACGCTGACCTCGGCTCCGCCACCGCGCCTCTCGACGTGAACGTCGTCGATACGACCCCGCCCACGCTTGCGGTGTCGCCGCCGTCCTCGTGCATGTGGCCACCCGACCACAAACGTGTGCGCTTCCGCATCGGAACCGACGTGACCGCCACCGCGATCGACGTCTGCGATGTCGCTCCCTCAGTACGCATCGTCAATGTCACCAGCAACCAGCCCGATAACGCGCCGGGCGATGGCAATACGCTCAATGACGTGTCGTTCAGCTCGAACGCTTTCTGTATTCGCCGCGAACGCACGCCTCCACTCGCAGAGCGCATCTATTCAATCACCATCGAGGCCCGTGATGCTTCAGGGAATACCACAACAAAAGTGCTTCCTATCAAGGTTGCGGCGAGCAACAACGGCGGCTCGTGCGCCTCAATCGGCACCGTCGTTGCCGACGATGCACCTTGCGAATGAGATGCTCCTTGCGAATGAGATGAGACCATAACGAACCTCAGCGCCTGCTGCCTCCATTTGCTCCGAATGCGCCTGTCGATGCGGTATCGAGGCGAGCACCGGAGGCGGTTTGGCTGGGTCATTCGTTCAACTTTGCTCACTTAGCTTCACGTGCTGAAATGAACTGCATACGACCTCGCCTGCTCGTACCGTGGCTTGTTGCGTTTTTCGGCGTTTTTCCTGCTTATGCCGACGCGTCGAAGGCCCCCGAAACACCTCCCGCTACGTCAGGACAAATGGCGCTCGAAACGCCAACATCGAAAAAGCAAAGCACCGATCCGGCCGTCCAGAGGAACATCCAGCCGGATTTGGAGGCGATTGCCGAAGAATCGCCTGCGAAAAAACCAGCAAACGACATCGTCGAAGTGAGTGTAATTGGTCGGCGTGACGATGCATTGCAAAAAATGTCGGGCTCGGGAACATTGGTCAACGCGAAAGAAATTCGGCGAAGCATTCCCAACGATACGGGCGAGGTATTGCGCCGCGTGCCTGGGCTTCACGTAAGGCCGGAAGAAGGCATGGGTCTACGTCTCAATGTTGCTATGCGTGGGCTCGACCCAAGGCGTAGTCGCCAGGTATTGATCCTGGAAGATGGCATATTGGTGTCGATCAATCCGTATGGCGAGCCCGATTCGTACTTTTCAACGCCCGTCGACCGCATTCGCGCCATTGAAGTCGTCAAAGGTTCGGGAAGCATTTTATTCGGCCCTCAAACCATCGGCGGAGTCGTCAATTTCGTCACGTTGTCCCCTCCAGACAAACCCGAATGGACGGTAGATGCGCAAGTTGGTCAACGTAACTATATGAAGTTGCTGGGCATGTATGGCAATTCAGTTGCGGATGGGGCCGCACGGTATGTCGTACAAGTGTCCCATCGGCAAGGCGATGGCATTCGCGGATTTGCGTTTGATACGACGGACTTTTTGGGCAAGATGGCGATTGCTACATCCGATAAGAGCGAAGCCACGCTCAAAGTTGCGGTTTACGACGAGTTTTCGCGTTCGACGTACGTGGGACTCACGCAGAGCATGTTCGAAGCGGATCCGCGCAGTTCCACGATTGCGCCGCATGATGCCTTTTCTATGCGTCGTTACGAGGCATCGCTAACGCACGATTACCGATTCAGTGAAGCAACCCAATTGCGTACGGTGGTGTATGGCTACCTCACGAATCGCGCTTGGCGCCGCCAGGATTACGATCGCGAGGAAGTGCCGGGCGTTGGATACGAGAGAATTGAAGGCGATCGTTCGACACCCGGAGCTGCCGTCTATTTTCGCAAAACGGCTACCACGCGCGATCGCGAATATGAAGTGCTCGGCATTGAACCGCGGCTCGAACATCGTTTTTTGACGGGCAAGGTGCGGCATACGCTCACGGCGGGTTTGCGTTTGCATGCGGAAACGGCTGAAAGATTGCTGTACCGCACCGAATTTGCGACTTCGAATGCGCGTGAATTGCAAAGTGAAGAGTATCATCGGTCGTACGCATTTGCCGCCTACGCTCAAGACCGCATTGCTTTTCGTGAGAATTTGCTCATCACTCCCGGCGTGCGTGTTGAGACGATGAATTCGCTCCGGCACATTCGGCGTACGGATGAAGACGGCCCGCCACGCGACGTATGGATCCGTGGGGAAAGTTCGAATATCGCGGTCATGCCGGGCATTGGGCTCGTCGGGGGAACTCCTGAATTTAATGTGTTTGGTGGCGCATACGTCGGATACGCGCCCCCTCGCGTCATAGCCGCCATTGCGATGAATGGTGCCGATGCGGGCCTCGATGCCGAACAAAGCACGAACTACGAGATAGGTGTGCGGTTTGCCAAACCCAGATGGCTTCATGCAGAACTGACAGGGTTCGTCATGAAGTTCCGCAATCAAATCGTGACGGGATCGCTCGCCAGCGGTCAACAAACCGAGCTCGTCAATGGCGGACAAACACTCCATCGTGGTGCGGAATCGGCGATCACATTCGGAATTGGGCAAGCCTTGAATTGGCCCCTGACGCTGGACCTTGGTGTGAGGTATACGTTTTCTCGGGCCACGTACGAGGGAGGACCTCGCAATGGCAAATGCTTGCCTTATGCACCGTTGCATACGGCAAACGTTTCACTCGATGTCGAACACAAGATTGGCTTGGCCGCCCAAGTCGCGTGGACGTACGTTTCTGATCAATTTACGGACGAAAGCAACGCGGTCGCCGTTGATCCGACTGGTCGTATTGGTTTGTTACCAGCGTACAACGTGCTGGATGTCAATTTGCGGTATAGGCATGCGACTACCGGCCTGGGGGCGCTCGTGACCGTCAAGAACGCTCTCGACCAAGTATTCGTGGCAACGCGATTGCATGACGGAATCCATACCGGTGGCTTCCGACAAGTAAACTTCGGCTTGCAATGGGATCACAAATAGAAATGAGTCAACAACCGCCTCGCTCGATGTTTGAAATTCGCCCATCTAACTGGCATATTTTGAGTTTCCTTGGGATTTGCTCATGTTCAAGTTTCTGAATAAGTGGAGCCGCAAACTGCATCGCTTGGGCGTGCTGATTACCGCGATCCCTATGTTGATCGTGATCGTCACCGGGTTGATGTTGCAAGTCAAAAAGCAGGTTCCCTGGGTCCAGCCTCCGACGCTGAAAGGCAGTGTCGACCAGCCTCTGGTCGATTGGTCGAAGGTCCTTCAGGTGTGCCAGGCGGATCCCAAAGCAGCGATTTCATCCTGGCAGGATGTGGAACGCCTGGATGTGCGCCCGGACCGCGGCGTGATCAAAGTCCAGGCTCGGAACCATTGGGAGCTGCAACTCGATTTACGGGACGGAAAAGTGTTATCGTCCAACTATCGACGATCCGACTGGATCGAGTCGCTGCATGATGGTTCGTTTTTTTCCGAACCGGCAAAGCTGGCGATCTTTTTGCCCAATGGGATCATCCTGCTTGGGCTTTGGTTGACCGGCTGTTATCTCTGGTACCTGCCGTATCTGGCGCGCGGCAGGAAAAAGCGGAAGCTTCCGGTTTCAGAGTCCCCAGACCATTAAAATGCAATGCGGTGCGTCTATGGCGATTCGCGCCGCGGCGCTTTGTGCATGATCTCCAGCGCTGAACCACAAGAGATGGGCAGTAACGGGCACCCATCGACGTGCCAAGAGGGTTCACTCGAAAGATCGCCTCACCATGAAGGCCACGCCTGCGGTAAAGGGGGAAGGGTAGCCGAGCGTCATCGTGGCGTTGCCAAACATTCGTGGGGCGAACGCGATACGTCCAAAAGCATCCGCACGAATGGCAAAAGGGCCGCGCGTGAACAATTCGGTTCCCACGCGGAAATTTGCGCCGAACATCACGTGTAATGGGTTATTGTTGGAGGATTGATTCAAATAAAATATCGTGGAGGCCAAACCGCCGCAAAATCGAACAATGCCGCGAGCCCAGCACAACGAACCGACGAGTGGAACAGAGTGTAAGCGCAAGGATTCCGGCGTCGTGGAGGAAGGCGATGATTGCGACATCCAGGCCC
>JANORL010001381.1:0-3928 GCA_031415295.1 Polyangiaceae bacterium
GCGACTTCGGTACCTCCCAGGTGGATCATCAACGTCGCTTCAACCTGGGTCGAAACGACCGAAACGGGAATTTTTCGTGGCATCGCCGGAACCCGCTTCGAAGCGCACGGACGACACGTCGTCGCGGTCGCCGACAAACCCAATACGCTCGACGGTGCGCACGCTGCGCCGCCTTGGACCACGACGTCCGCAACTCCTTGCAAGTACGTCTTGTGGCGCGACGGCGACGTGTACGGTGCCGCCCGCCACGTTGTTTCGACGCTCAGAGTGTGAATGTGTCCACATGTACAAGCACTACGCATCTCGGACAAACGCCTGCGTCGTGGACGAACTCGCAGGAAGTGAGCGTCTCACGTCCGCATCCAAACGCACGCGTGCTTGTCGGCGTAGGACACGCGTGCTTGTCGGCGTAAGAGCAGCGCACAGGATCGCATGCCGCGCAAGCAAAATCGGAGCATGCATGTGCGACAGCCGTCGAGTGGCACGATTTCCCGTTGTTTTCGCATGGGCGATGCGGCGCCGCGCATGGTCACAAGTGCCTGGGCCGTGACAAACGGACGACAGAACAACGTTTTACCTTGATCTGCGAACACTACTTCGCAGACGATGCCTGCCGGAGGTCCTCATGAGATTTGTTGCACGTGGCACGGCATGGGCGATGTCTTTCGTGGTGTTGTCGAATCTCGGTTGCGGTGGAGCGGTACCACCCGTTGTATCGACGGTGCAACCGAAATACGATTTTGGCATATGCACACGCGATCCGGATATCGAAGTCAACGCAATAAAGTGGTCGTATTTGACCCCCGAAACTCCAGCGGTATCGAATCTTCATCTTTATCAGTTCAATCGCGCAGTGTTGGAATCGGGTGTTTCGTACCATTACGATCCATTTGCTCCGATGCATAGTGTGAAGGTATTGCCCAAACGGTTATCGAATCTCCCATGCGACCGAATCCATAAGGTTGCTTTGGAAATGTTGCCGCTTCGTCCGTGTTCGGGGGACATTTGCACGCTGAGTTTGCCGAGCGAAATCGCGCTCCCTAATGAAAGCGGTTTTTGTCGTCTCGAGAAATCGCAAGCAAGTGTCGGGTTCGTACGTGGAAACTGGTTCGGACAAACGGAACCGGTGGTGCGCAGCCGCTATTTTTGCGAAACGGAGCCAGTTGTTCCGAGGAATGCGACTGTGCGTATTCTCGACAAAGAAGGCGAAATCGCGTGGTTGGACGCATATGCCTATGGTTACCGCGTATCGCTTTTGTTGACGCAAGCGGAAGCGGATGCGCAGGCATTCATCAACCACAACGACCCATGGATCGTAAAACTATTCAAAAAGGATCCTGGCTCGGTCGATGCGATTATGTTGCGTGTTGCTTCGGCGCTCGATGCGATTCCCGAGCCTCGGCTCTACGATCGCGAATACACGGCAATGCTTGCGGCGGACGGGTATGCGAGCGGTTCGCGTCAAGGCGCATTCGAGGTCGAAGCGAAGTTGTTGCTCATCGAGGCGTCGGCGACGATTGCGGAAGTGGCGTTGATGGAGATTGCCATGGGGCCGCTGGGTGGGGCGAATGTGCTTCGTGCGGCCGTTTCGCGATTGGGCAATATTCCCGTCTTCATTCCGGGCGCGATTGGTGGTGGAGCGTTTATGAAGTTGAGCACCCTGGCGAAAGTCGTCAAAAGGGCGTGGTCTTCCGAGCGTTTGGGCAGGGCGCTGGTAAAGGCTGGCAAGGTACGGCTCGATGGACACGAAGCGCATCACATCGTGGCGGGCGGGCATGAATTGGCAGCGCCAGCGCGAAAAGTGTTGGCCCAGTTCGGGATCAAGCTTGACAACGCTGTCAATGGAGTGTTTCTTCCGGCCACAAAAGCATCGCCCAACCCCTTGGCTTCTCAGGTGCATCGACCCCTGTCGAACATGAAGGCCTATTACGACAAGGTAAATGATGCGCTTGACGGCTTGACAACGAAAAAAGAAGTCATCGCGAAACTTGAAAGCATCGCACAACAACTCACCAACGGAACGTTTCTCTGATGGAGATTTACAAGTCAATCGGGGCTACAGGGTATGAGATCATCCATACCGCGACATACGAGGACGACCAAGCCTTGGGCCACTTGGATGGGAGCCCCCGCCTGGCCCTGTGGAAGCCAATTCCGGTCAAGCGCGTACGCGCAAGTAAGCGGGAAGCATTTCGTCCTTCCGACTTCCCCTATTTTTTTTCCGCATTCATCTTGCGTCGATCGGCTGTCGATGCATTACGCGACATACTCGATGCGCACGGCGAGCTGCTCCCTTTGCAAGATGAAGAGGGGGTTGAACTGTGCGTGTTCAACATGCGTCCGGTTGACGCACTGGATGAACCTCGCTCGAAAGTAAACTATGTCGAAGGGACCGACCGGATCTGCTACGTGGACAAACCTGTCTTCATCCCATCGGCGCTCGAAGGTGTCGACATCTTCAAATTGTGGCGGAAGCTGGCGAAGGTCTACTTCAGCGATCGATTCGTCGCGCGCGTGAAAGCGGCCAAGCTGAAAGGGCTCGACTTTACGAAGGTGTGGTCGTCGGAGGAATCGCCGTGACGATTGCGAATTGGGCGTACTGGCCAAACTGAATCTCGCCCATTGCTGAAAAAGTCGCGCAACCGAGTTTACCGTGGGACCCAATGGCCCGATCGCGATGCCTGCGACGTTGCCGTCGACGATCGGATATACGTACGCCGTTGAATTGAGCATTGATGAGGTGGTGGCAGCGGGGGCAACAAGCGTTGATTTCACGAATCCCGTATCGTTTTACCTGGAGAACTTTCTAGGTATGCCGGTGGGAACGCAGGTGCCACTTGGGTATTACGACCGCAGTACGGGTCAATGGGTCCCGGATGACGATGGGCGGGTCATTCAAATTGTAGGAATCGACGCGAATGGCGCAGTGGTGAATACGGGACAACCGGCCATAACTCTCCCGCTCGACGAACGCGCGCGGCTTGCCGCATTGTATCCGGTAGGAACCACGTTATGGCGCGTGCAACTGAAACACTTTTCGACGGTCGATTTGAATTGGCCCCAGCCACCAGGAAACGTCTGCACGCCGGATGACGAGGAATGTCCGCTTGAAGCCGTTCCCAAGGGGCCGAACCATGAGGATAATGCGTGCAAGACCAGCGGATCCATTATCGAATGCGAGAATCAGATTTTGGGGGAACGTATTCCCGTTGCCGGAACGCCGTATACGTTGAATTATCGCAGCGATCGAGCGATTGGGCGTCGAGACACGAATACAATCAGTGTGCCTTACAAAGGCCCAAAAGTCCTTCCTTCGGCAGTGCGTGTCATTGCCGTGCGGGTCGAAGTGGCCGGTCGGAGTATGGGAAGAAACTTCATTTGTCCAGGGGAATGCACGGAGCTGAATGCGCGTGTGGATATCGAATGGGACGGGAAAGACGCGGACGGGAAAATCCTGCATGGGGCGCAAGCCGCCAAGGTGTCTGTTGGTTATGGGTACGATCCCGAATATGGGCTCCCTCCTCCCTCCGTGCAATCATTCGGGGCAATGTCGTACTCCCTCTTGTCCGGCATATCGGGTCGAACGGCCGCCGTGAAATGGAAACATTGGTACATGACAATCGGCGCATTTACAGCCGAGTCATTAGGCCTCGGTGGGTTTACGCTGAATCGGCATCATGTTTACGATCCTATTGGCCAGGTGCTTTACCGTGGAGACGGTAGCCGTGTGAGTGCAACCGGCTCTCCAACAATGTTGGACCTGGCGGCTTATAACGCCAATGTTGGTCTTCCGCAATCCATTGTCGTGTTGCCTGATGGAACCATTGCATTTGGCGACAGGATGAACTGCAAGATCAAGCGCCTCGATGCCGCCGGTAATATTACGACAATCGCAGGTATCGGATGCGGACCAGTTGTTAGTGGCGAC
>JANORL010001382.1:0-8353 GCA_031415295.1 Polyangiaceae bacterium
CACGAGCGATGGGCTTGCAATGGCCGTAACGAACGTTCCCGCGGTGCCCAAGCATGTCATTGCGGCAAGAGTCGCCTTGAGAACGCCATTTTTTTTCGATTCATCGCCGCCGTTGTCGCGAGCTGGATCGTTCATCGCCGCGGCGTCTTGCTGCGATGTGAGCGACTTGGGACTGGCAGCGCGATCCCCCGCGCGGCTGGGTATCATGGTTCGTCGAGCGTAGCCGACCTATCGAGATTTGGAAAGCGACAACTGACGTGCCCAGCCAATTTGCGAGTTTTACTTTTTTTGAACGCTAGCGCACATGCGCACACCTAGCCGAGCGTCCCGAATGTCTGGCGAAAGCGTCGACCGGTTCGTGCTACACGCGGTTAGTTTGTCGTAGTAATATGCCCCGCTACGAATGACGTACGTGCCTGTTTCTAAACTGGATGTCGTCCATTCCAACACGTTTCCCGCCATATCGTCGAGCCCGAACGGACTGCGAGATGCTGGATGCGATCCAACCTCGTCCGGCCCCATTGCGCTCGCGACTTTGCCATACGTTTCGTCATGATTGCCGTCGTCCATTTCAAGCACATTACCATGAGGATACTCACGTCCGTCCGCACCCCGTGCACCTCGCTCCCACTCGTATTCGGTACAAAGACGAGCACCTGGAACAGATCGCGTCGACGCGAGCCATGTCGCGTAGGCCTCGGCGTCGTGTGCGGTAATGCCCGAAACGGGAAGCCGTTGCCAATCTTGCGTTGCTCGGACGTTGCGAGACGGATACCGCAAGGGTTCACCCTCTGCCGCTTCAAGAGGCGCACCGGAATCCTTGAAAACCAGTCGATATCGCCCATCCGGCAACTCGCTCATACCAAACGCCGAGTCCACGAGTCCTCCGCTGATTTGCGGCATTCGTCGCGCACGCTCCGCGGGTGCGAGTGATCGAAGATACGCAATATACTCTGCATAGGTCACTTCGTGCTGGGCGATGAAGTATTCGCCTGACTCGATCTCGTGTGCCGGGACCGTCGTCAAAAATCCCTTTCGCTTCGTTTCATCAATTGACGTGCCAAAAACGAAATGTCCTGCCGGAATATAGACGAAGCCTGGCGGGACTTCGTCAACGAGCGGCAGACGGAACGAAACGACTCGGTTCTGGCCACGATCGACACTCACCGGATATCGCACGTTCGCTCGTCCGCTCGCGGTGATCGTGAGCATATACGAGCCCTGGTCGAGCGCTGGAGCGATGAGCGGCGTCTCGCCCAACTCCTTGCCATTCGCTTCGAGCTGATACCGTCCATCACGAAGTACATATCGATGGGCAACAACGTGAGCCCCCTGTGGCTCCGTCTGTATCGACAAACTCGTCGACGTACTCCATTTGCGTTGAAGCGTCCCATCCGAGTCGTACAGGGCCATGCGGGCAAGCAAATCGTCTCGAGTGTCCAATTTGTGCTCGGCTTCCGCGCTGAGGGCGCGGTCATAGAGCACGCGCCCAAAGAGTGTACGTACGTCGGTACGCGTCGAATCTAGAATGAGCGCAGCTTCGAGGGTTTGGAGTGTCCGCCCGAGCGACGCGTCGAATCCGCCGCCTTGGACGAGCGCCTGCGCCCAGATTTCCTCACCTTTCGCCAAATCGCGCGCATCGAACGCCGCATACGCTTCTCGCTTGATCCGCACGGCATTGCCTTGTTCGGTTAATGCCGCCGTGTAAAACCTGTTTGCCTCTTCCAAACGCACGTTGACTTTGTGATCGATCTGTCGCTGCGTAATTACGCGAATCATTGCGAGAACAAAGATGACCGTCGTCGGAACCCCGAAAAACACTCCACGCCGCACATCGCGGCGACGGCGAAAAGCGAGACGCGAAGCCCGGAGAAATTCCCAACGGCTCTCGCCTTCTGCCGCAGGTTTCGCGACAGAATCGAGGATTGTGGCTTCGGCCAATTGCCGTTCGCTCCAAAGCCCCTCCCGCGGTTTGCCCAGACGGACCCATTCTGCAGCGGCATTCGCGAGACGCCGCTCGACAATGCGGTACTCGTTTTTTTCATCGAGCCAGAGTCGCAACGTATCCCAATCGCGAAGCAGAGCCTCATGCGCTATCTCGTAGGATGCCTCATCGGCACCTTCGTGCGCAACGAGCAATCGACTTTGCACCAACTTGCCCAGCACATCGCGCGCGCTCGTGTGCACCTTGACAAGCTCCGATTCAGGCTTTCGAGCACGTGCGTCGTCCACGGTGACGAGTTCGACCAAGATACACCGCGTAGCGTCGCGCTCGGCACTTGAATAGCCGAGTAAAACCCGATTCGCGTGTCGCGTGAGCGCCCCGGCAACGCCCCCGATTGCATCGAGCGCGCTTGCCGTAATTGTCGCCCGTGGATCCGTGCGTGCATCCCACAGTTCGGCGAGGGCAAACTGCAAGAGTGGCAGACTCGCCGATTGCGACATTGACTGAACGAGGTGGTCCACGAGAGCTTCCGATTCGAATGAAACACCCTTTACGCGTGCCGGCTCAGTGATGACTTCACGAATTTTCTCCGCGGACAGCGGGCGCAAGAGGTAGAGCGATTGCCCAATTTTGTCGCCCAAGAGAGGCAGCGCAGCGATTCTTGTCAGGATATCGCTACGAGCCGTGCACAACACCCGCACGCTGGGTGACCTTCCCGCAAGATGAAATAACGCCTCTGCAAACGTAATGGCTTCCTTCGCATTCGCCAGGGTGATCAATTCTTCGAGCTGGTCGACGTAAACGACGAGGCCATTACGTTGTCCTAGAAAAATGCGTATGTCGCGCACGAGCGCTGTCGGAGCTTCGCGAATGGCAGACTCGATTTCTTGTTCGCCTTTGCCCATCACGGCAGACAGAGCGCCTGCGAGCGATGCAATGGGCATTTTGCCTGGCCGGAGCCGAGCGACGGACCAACTACGCAGCTCACCCAGCGCGTCCTCGGTGACAAGCGGCAACACACCAGCGCTACACAAGGATGATTTGCCGACGCCGGAGTCGCCAGTCAGCACGACGAGCGAGTTAACACGGAGGCGTTCGATGATCGTCCCGATTTCGGCAGCACGGCCGAAAAAGAACGCCCGATGTTCCGTGTCAAACGGTGACAAACCCCGGTAGGGATTGCCTGCTGGTACGGCTTGGCGATTCGATGTTCCAACGAGCGCCATCATCGCATCGAGCAGCTGTTTGCCGTCGGCGAAACGCTCTGCAGGGTCGACCCGCATGCACTTTTCGATAACATCAACGAGGCGCAGATCGACGTCACGTACGATGGTCGTTATCGCCGGAATTTTTCCAGAGATGGCTGCATTGGCGATTTCTTGGAGACTCCTTCCTTCTAGCGGTCTTCTGCCCGTGCAGAGATGGTAGAGGACGCCTCCAAGACCATAAACGTCACTGCGGTAGGACCCAGGCTGCTGCATCCACAGTTCGGGAGCCATGTATTGAGGCGTGCCGCCGACAAATGCGTCCGAAATGTCGTCGCTATCGGGCAGTGTGGCATCACCATTCACATCCATCGGGCTCGCTACGCTTTGACGCGAGATATCGACCGATTCCAGCGTGTCCGCGCCGTTATCCACATTCTGGACGATCGAAGCAGTCACACTGGGCCGTCCTTTCTCCTCGGCGTCGACAAGCGTAATAGGCGGCCCTGTGGCGGTATCGAGGAGTTTCGCGAGTCCAAAATCGAGGAGCTTGACCTCGCCGTCTTCCGCGACGATCGCATTGGCCGGTTTGATGTCGCGATGAAGAACCCCTCGTTCGTGCGCGGCCGCTAGTCCACGAGCAAGCCCGATACCGAGTTCAATCACGCGCTTCGAGGGCACGGGCTTGGGCATTTCCTCGAGAGAAATGCCTTGTACGAACTCGGACACGATAAATGGGTGGCCCGCAATCTCACCCACTCGATAAACCGCAACGACGTTTGGATGAGATACACGCGCAGCAGCTCGTGCTTCGATGAGGAACCGATTATCGACACCGTCACTGGCGCTGTTGGTGCGAATGAATTTTATCGCGACCGACCGGGCAAGCAGCGTGTCCTCCGCTCGCCACACTTCACCCATACCTCCGCGCCCGAGAGGATTCGTGAGGATATATTCGTCAAAGGTACGTGGCGGCTTCCATTCGTCGTCCCCTTCGCCCACTGCCTCGTCGCTGAATTCGTGCTTTTGATCCACGATGTGTCCGAGCGTCGCACATGGGACGGATTTTGGCAACAATTACGTTACGAACTTGCTTTAAGTGCCGATCCGCCGCGAGGTCAGCAATATTTTTGCAAGCGAATACCGCCCAGGGTGTTGCAACCTCCTCGAAAGAAGGTATATACGTCAGTGTCTGCACTGCACAAACGACGGGGGCTGACCGAACTGCCAGGGACGCGGCTAACAATGGAAGGCTTACCAATGTCAACAACTCTTACTCGATCCTTGCAAATCACGATGACGCCCACTGCAAAATCGTATGGTTACCCGCTTATCGCTGCGATTGCGGCGCTCGGCCTGACTGGTTGCACCGCCAATTTCGCCGATTTCGATGAAGCGGCTAACGCCGACGATTCCAACGAAATCGCTGCAGAGAGCATGGCGCTGACCTCCAACAACGGCTTGTCGACCAACGGCCTATCGACCAACGGCCTGTCGAGCATCAGCTTCAAAAACTGGTTCAACGGGCAGCAGGCTGGCGTCGCGTACACCAACACCGTCATGCACTATGTGGTTTTGTGCTCCGTACCGCTCGGCCAGATCCGTTCCGCCACGATAAACTCGGTTACTTACACTTGGTTTGGGCTGTTCGGCCTCGCGCCTACGTGGTCATCGGGACAAACCATCCCGCTCGCCGAGCAAGAACTCGTATCCGCCTGTCTCGCTGCACACGTCAACAAATATGGCGCCAACGTGCTCTTTTCTGTGCTCGGTTATGACAAGAATAACGTGCCGATTCCGTCGGGTCCTACCGAACTGCTGGACTTTACGACCAAAGAAGGTTGCTTCTTTGGTAATTTGTTCAACGGTGACGGTACGTTTGTCGGTAACGACTCGACGTGGGGGACAAACAAGAGCAGCTCGCGCAATTGCGCGATTACTACCAGAAACACCGCTGGCAGCACCAAATGCCCGCCCATGACTTATGCTAACGACAGTTGCGCAGTCCTATGCACGCCTAATGCCGCGCAAACTGCGTATACGAGCTGCACCTACAACGGAAAATCGTATCGTCCCATCACCACTCGAGTCTTGTCGAGCAGCATATACACATGCGGCGACGGAATCTGCCAAATCAGTGAGCGCTGCGGGACGGGCAGAAGCCCGGACGACTGCAAAGATTGTGGCCCTTGCCTTTGAGGCCCTCGCGGGGCAGCACCTCGAGTAGCCCGTAAACGAGACAAACTTTACCGATTACGACAAAAACCTTCGTGCTCGCGATAAACCACTCGAATCGCCGCGCCGTCTTGCCAAAAGAAAGCGCCTTCCAAATACGCTGGCCATTGCGCTGGACCAAGCGGAATTGCCAAAAGCTGCGCCGCTGTCGCCACAACCAACGAGTCGTGCGATACGAAAACATGCAATCCCGGTTCATTATCAGCCGTGTGCAGCATGTGCCTCACCAACTGCCCTGCGGCCTCGTCGGGTCGAGCCATCCCTGGCAAGGCTTCCGCTGACGTCACCAAATGCAACATGACCCCGGCATGCCCTCGTTGCTGCCAATTCGTCCACGCACGTTCGCCATCGACGACATACACGCCCGGATCACCCAGAAACTGGTCCGCGACAATTTCGAGATTCGTCGCAGCTCCCTGTTGAATTGACATTGCAGTTTGTTTACACCGTAGCACAGGACTCGTGTGTAATCGCCCCAAGCGACCACGCAGCATTTCACCAAGTTGCACAGCAAGACGCTGACCGATGTCCGTGATTGGCACGGCATTCCCCACATCGTCTAGCGGCAAAGAACCACGCGCGGCATGGCGTAGAAGCATCACGACGGGTCGGTCCCGAGGAACGCCCTCGATGTGTTTTGCCGTGAAAAGCGGAATCTGAGTTTCCATGACGATGACCAAGCTATCCCGATAACAATCGAAGGTAATGCCGCAATTCTACGACCGTCGCGCTGGTCGCAGTTCAACAAGCGCCCTGCCCGACTCATTGATGACTTCCAGCGCACCGTCGAATCGTTCGACACGCGCTTGACCATTGTAAAACGGCTCGACGGCCGCAAAACGTCGTATATACGCCGGTTTGCCATGGATATTCACGTGCGTCCAACCGTCTTCATCCCGCGCACGTGCAAACGCTTTGTGAAACACGTCGAGGTCCACGAACCATTGGCCATGAAGCAATCGTCCGTCCTTGTCGATATGCGTCGAACGACCACCTTCCGATTGCACCACAGCAATACCGTCGCGATAGTCACCAGCGTATTTCCAACGCGAGCCATACGCCGGTCTACCTTCGGGATCGACGTGGAAATACATGCCCTCCGTTTGTCGAACCGTACACAGGCCACCTTGAAAATTGCCGCACCACGCATAACGTTGCGCATAGGCGTCTTCACCCGTCACCGTGATGTGGTGCCACTCGCCCCGATTCGTAACGGCGGCAAACCCTTCGTAAAACCCGAACGTCCTCGAAAAACGCCGCGTATACGCAGCCGATCCGTCGGGGATAATGTGCCATGCTTCGCCACGTCGAGTGACCGGAGCCAATCCGGGGCCGTGAAACTTGAGCACTTCGTCGAAACGATCAGCATACGCAGGAGCCCCGTCCTCCGTCAGGTGGTGAGAACTATCCGGGGCAATCGCCAGCAGATTTCTCCAATTCACGCTGCACCTCCCGCGGGTTTACGCATATTGCATCCGAGGCACAAACGACGATTGCGATAGGTCGATGTCAACGCGCGGTATTCGTCGCCATTCCAAATGTCCATGAAGCCTTTTTCGTGTAACGTTCCGAATTCGCCGAGTGTGCGACGTTGCGCATCGGGCGCGCAACACGGGTCGAACCGTCCCATTGCACTCACCCACGCTTCTTGCCCCAAGAATGGACACGGACCTCCCGGCGCGAGATCGTCGGTAGCAGCCTTGTCGAGCATAAAGATGTTTTCGAGAAGCACATGTTTCCCATTCGGCAAAGGACGCGACGTGGCAACTTCGCGAGCAGCAAGCACGGCTGCATTCCACCGCTGAATGGATTCGGCGTTGCGTCGCATGGACTCGTCGCGAATCGCGTCGAAATGCGCCCACAAGTGATGACCCTTCACGCGATCCACGCCGAGATCAATGGCGAGGCGCACCATGTCCGCCAATTCGTGCACATTGGATTCGAGGAACGTGAGCTGAAACGTAATACGACAGCGATTACCACCGGATGCCGCATGCGCATCACGTACGGCAATGAAAACACGCGCATTCTCGAGTACCACGTCCCAACGGCTTCCGACCATGATCGCTTCGTGCGTCGATTTCGTCGCACCATTCCACGATATCTTGACGTCCGACGTGACCGGTACGATACGTTTCGCCCATTCTTCAGCACCCAGACGCGGAAACGTGCCGTTGGTCGTCAGGTTGAGTTTGACCTCGTAACGCCGACACAAATCGAGAATGCCTTCGAACTGGTCGTACAACAACGGTTCCCCCATCGTGGAAGGAATGATCTCGCGCAACCCATGTGGAGCTGCATCGGCAATGACTCGCTCGATCATTTCAAACGGCATCAAGCGTCGCGGCTTTTCTGCGGCTTTTCGTTGCAGTTGCAACAAACTATGCTCGGAATGCTCTTCGCACATGATGCACTTGAGGTTACACGTGTCCGGATTCGTATCGAACGTGATCCGCCAAGGACCCGGCCCTTTGGAAATGCGTGACGAGGCGTGTTTCTGCAATACGTCGTCATACAAGCGCTCGATTTCACGCACGTGGCTCTCCACATCAGGAATGTCCCCATTTTCGCTGAATGGATAACCTCGACCACCCAAACGCACGGCAAGCGCTGGATCATCGACGAATCGCTGCATTTGTTCGGCAAGCGAATCGACCGATCGGTGTTCGAAGAGTAATCCATTCACTTCATGGTGCACATATTCTGCCATTCCTCCCGTGTTGGCCGTAATCACCGGAACGCGCGCTTGCTGGGCTTCGTGAATGACGAGCGGCGAATTCTCCACCCATACCGACGGCACCACGATGGCGTCGCAACGGCTGAATACATCACGCGCGATGTCCTGATTTTTGTATTCGGAAACCCATTCGACTCGTTCGGCAAGTCCCGCGGGCAACGATGCCGCAATGCTTTTGAGCGCGTCCGTGTCTTGACCTCGCGGACGACCCCAAATGCGCAGTTTGGCATG
>JANORL010001383.1:0-3298 GCA_031415295.1 Polyangiaceae bacterium
GGGCAAGGTCGAACGCTGATGAGCACACGCGGCGAGTCGCCCGAAGTCGTCGCGGACAACGCGATCGGCATGTTCGAGAACCGGGCACAAGTAACGCTTGCTCCGGCGCAACGCGACGCGGTCATCGGCGCCGCACGACACAAGATCCTGGTCATCACCGGTGGTCCTGGCGTTGGAAAAACGACCATCGTCCGCGCCATCCTTTCGGTTTTTGATCGATCCGGAAAAACGGTTCGTCTTGCCGCACCCACGGGCCGAGCAGCCAAACGTATGAGTGAAGCGACCGGACGCGATGCACTCACGTTGCATCGGCTGCTCGAGTTCGAACCCAAGGAACGTGGATTCCTACGAAACCGAAAGAATCCCATCGAAGGTGACGTGGTCATCGTCGACGAAGCGTCGATGATCGATCTGCACTTATGCGACGCACTCACGCAGGCGATCGCGGACGATGCTCGCTTGGTCCTCGTGGGTGACGTCGATCAGCTTCCGTCGATCGGCCCAGGAGCGATCTTGCGCGACATCATTGCGTCACGCGCGATCCCGACGGTGCACTTGTCGCAAATCTTTCGGCAAGCGGCGGGCAGCCTCATTGTCGAAAACGCGCATCGTATTCACGACGGTATCCGTCCCGAAGGTTCCACTTCAAAAACCGGCGAGTTTTTCGTGTTTGTCCGGGACGATCCAGCCGATGCCGCCGCGACGATTCACGACTTGGTGACCGATCGTATTCCGCGCGGATTCGGACTGGATCCTGTGCGGGACATCCAAGTTCTTTCGCCGATGAACAAAGGTCCGGTGGGAACGCTCGTGCTCAACGAAACGTTGCAACGAGCACTTAATCCAACGGGTCCAACGGTCACCCGTGGCGACCGCACATTTCGTTTGGGCGACAAGGTCATGCAACTTCGGAACGACTACGAACGCGAAGTGTTCAACGGCGACATCGGACGCATCAGCAAGATGGACGCAGAGGCATTCACGTTGACCGTCACATTCGATAGCCGCGAAGCCACGTATGAAGCGAGCGATCTCGACGACCTTGTCCTCGCGTACGCCACGAGCATTCACAAGAGTCAGGGCAGCGAATATCCCGCGGTGGTCGTCACAATGATGTCCGCGCACTTCGTGATGCTTTCGCGAAACTTGCTCTACACGGCCGTAACCCGCGGCAAGAAGCTGGTCGTCATCGTCACGGACGGACGCGCATTAACGATGGCGCTCAGTGAAACACGGAGAGAGGAACGCCTCACGGGGCTTCGGATACGTTTGCAAGCAACGAAATGACCCTGCGGATCGCGTTGCTACACGCGGTTCTGCCTGCTAGCCTCCCGCCCCTCGCAAGGAACGAATTTCCCGTCCGATGCCCGACGCATGAGCGTTCCAA
Organism: Polyangiaceae bacterium; assembly: GCA_031415295.1. Lineage (GTDB taxonomy): Bacteria > Myxococcota_A > Polyangia > Polyangiales > Polyangiaceae > Polyangium. Next base: position 1,388 of record JANORL010001383.1, read on the forward strand.
ACGGCATCAACAAGCGCATGCACCGCGCGCGGACGGACAGGCGGTGGTGGAGCGATACATGTCAGGGACGAACGGACAGCAGGGTAACGTGGCAGGGCTTCAGATTCAGGGTGGCGCAGCAATCGTCGCGCCCGTGAGCGCATTCCCGAACGGCGTTCCCGGCAATGCTCTCATCGTCATTCCACTGGCGAAGATCGACGACGAAACGAAGGCCATGCTCGACAAAGGCCCGACCGCCGTCACGCCAGATCAGATGTGGAAAATGCTCGGCTTCAACGGGCCCGCCGTGCAAGTTCAAGACGACCAAGGTCGCCCCATCGCCATCGGCCTCGAAGACTTGCTCGCTGGCCTGGAAAAACACTGGCAAGAGCAACCCGATGACCTCAATCGCGCGCGTATCTACGCGCAAGAACTGCTCAAGTACAACCGTTTGCCACGCGCTGAGCAGGTTCTGTCAAAGGTCGTTGCCAAGGGTGGCACAGGCGACGATTGGCTCGCGCTTGGCGTAGCCCAGTTGCAACAAGACAAACTCGACAAAGCCGAGGGGACTTTGAAGGGTGCGCAAAACCTTTTGAAGGACAACCCCTACCCTTCACTGCACCTCGCCAAGGTGTATCAACAGAAGAAGGAAGAAGACAAAGAGCGCGAGTTTGTCGACAAGGCGATCGCGATCAACGTCGGCTGCATCGACGCGTGGGCTTACCTGTACCAACACCTGAAGAACAAGGACAGCGAAGACACCGCCGTCGCCGAGATCGAGAAGATGGCGACCGAGAAGAAAAGCGCTGCGCCCTATATCGCTCTCCAAGGGTTTTACGCGAACGAAGAAAGCACGCGTGAACGCGCCATCACGTATGCGAAGAAGGGTGTCGAAATCGCCCCCAACGATCCTCTCGCGCTCTTGTGCTTGTCGGCACTCTACGGCCAAAAAGGCGACCTCGAAGCCGTCATTCGACTGCTCCAGCCCGCAGAAGCCATGATGAGCCGCGACGTGCGCATCGCGAACAACTACTTCGAAGCGCTCTTCCAATCGCGACAGATCGAAAAGGTCACCAAACTGCTCAACGCCCTCGCTGGCTCGCCCAACAAGGAAGTGAAGCAGTTCGCGATCGAACGTTCACGCATGGTTGCTCAATTCCTGCAGCAACAACAGCAGCAGCTCATGGGCACGCAACAGCCACAGCGTAAAGCCTGAGTTGGTAGGTTCGGACATCCCGAACCTCACTGTCCCCGCTACCTCACTGTCCCCGCTGTCTGCCTCCACCACACATCCCGCAGTTTTTCGTCACAATTCACACCTGAAAGCGCTCACAAAGGCGAGTAAGGTCAAGCCATGCGCACGTGGAAGCCGCGGCGACCTGTGGTGCTTCTTGTCGATGATGACCCAGACATTCTGCGCCTCCTCGGCATGTGTTTGTCTTCCGAGGGATGCGACGTGCGTGAAGCGCACTCGGGCGCTGATGCGGTGTTCAAACTCGATGGCGTCGATGTGCTGATCGTCGATCAACGCATGCCGAACATGTGCGGAACCGACATGATCGCGTTGGCCCGCGCCAAGGGATACGTCGGTCGAGTGCTCCTCATTTCGAGTAGCCGCGGCGCTCGCGCGGATGCTGATGTCGCTCGCGCCGATGGTTTTCTTGCCAAACCCATCGGCCCTCGGGAACTCATCGTCGAAGTCGAACGACTGTTTTACTTGAACGTACCGAGCTTTCGGTCGACCGATCGGAGTTCGCGGCCATCGGTCGTTCCTTCGAAAGCGTAAGACTTAGAAGGTACGGGTAGAGACCTGATCAGTTTGAAGCCGAGCCTGGATTTGAACGCTCGCTTCGCGCGTGTGGGACACGCGCTGCGCGAGGCCAGTCACGATGGGGGGCTCGCAGGCGGCTCTTTAAGTCTTTTGGGCAAAGC
>JANORL010001384.1:0-2490 GCA_031415295.1 Polyangiaceae bacterium
CGCTGCTCGAATCGCTCGGCACACGCAGGCCGTCATCTTCGCCGCCCCCAAAACCCGAAGCACCCTCGGAAAATGGTCGCACGCCACTAAGCGCGACATCTCTGTCCGGTACGTCGCTCAATGTGCTGCGCGGCGTTGGTATCCACACCCAGAGTGAGCTCGTCGCGCTCGACGAAACGCGTCTTCGCCGCCTCCCCAACCTTGGCACGAAAAGATGTGCCGAAGTGCTCGCGTTACGCCGAAAGTTGCTCGAACAGGGAGTGGCTCCGTCCACCGCGATTTCGATCGAGCGCAAACCGTTATGGCCAACGCTCATTGGCGATCGCGCCGATGTTCATGCCCTGGGTTTGCCTGAACGGTTGACGTATGTTCTTCTTCGTAAAGGGCTCACGACCATTGGCCGGCTCGCCGATGCGACCCGTGAAGACATCGCCGGCATCGCGGGTCTTGGCAAAAGCAGCGTCGTGCAGATGGTCCAGGCGCTTCAAGCCTTCGCTGAACGGAGCGCGGGCGAAGGTCCGGCGGCGTCACTCGAGGCGATTTGGGCTCGCGCGACGCGTCCATTGCAAGGCAACCAGCTTGCGATCATTGAATACTTTTTTGGCTTCCGTGGGTCGCCGCAGACGCAGCAGCAGATTGCTAAAGAACTCGTCGTTTCTCCATCGGAAGTGAGTCGCTCGCTCACTCGTGGTCTCAATATCCTTGATGGGCGAGCGCTCGACGATGTGCACGAGTTGATCGAAGTGCATCTTCAGGCAGCGGGGGGTATTCTCCGCGCGGACGAGGTCGTAAAAGCTATCGATGATCGTTTTCCGCGCGGAGACGATATCGATCCGCTCGGATTGTTACGTTTGCTCGCAAGGTGTCATGCCACGGCGCTCTTGTGGCTGGAGTCATTGCCCGAGGTGGCTGCACTGCTCGTGCGTCCCCATTTCTTGCCCGATGCGTTGCACACCTTCTTGAAAGCGGCGAAGGATATTGCGCAAATATGGCCACTGTCCGAACCAGAGCCGGCACGCCGCTCGTTGCGCCCGCTCTTACCTGAATACGATCTCGATCCCCTCGCGCTCGTCGTCCGGCTTCTTTCGGATGTGTGCCTCACGGATGCGGGTGAACTTTTCGAGACGCCCATCTATCCCGAGCGAGCGATTCTATACGCGCTTCGCCGTCAGCGTCTTCCGGTTGCACTCGTGGATTTGCAGAGGGACCTGGAGCAAGCGTTTGGCGAAGCATTGATCTGGCCGGATCCTGAGCATTTGCCGGTTGTTTTTGCCAAGATTCCGGACTGCCGTCTCGAAGGCGATCGTGTCGTGGCAGCGGGTGGGCGAGGCATAGTGGCGGACACGCCCGAACGAGACGCACTTCCTGCCGAATTTCGGATGGAGGCCAAGTCTCCCGAGGAAATCGCGAGGGATATGCTTCGCACGGCGGCGGGAGCGCGAGGGTATCGCCTCGTGGTGGTACCTCCGGAAAAACACGTGGAAATCGCAGAAAGCGTACGCCGGGCGCTCGGGCCGGAGGTGATCTACGTGCGATTCGAACAGGAGTTGCTCGAGCGAATGGAGCGCGACGGATTCGACGACTATGTGCGCGCCGAGCGATTCAAAGCGCAACGAAAGAAGCTTTCTCGGGCTGCGGAAGCGCTCCTTGTGACGCTTCTTGATCGGCATGGCAAACCGGGCAATGTCGTCGTCGTGGCCGACACGGCCATTCTGGGCACGTGTGATGCGCTGCACCTTGTGCGTAAACTTTACGACGAAACATTCAGCGGATCCCGCGGATTCTGGGCGATTGTTGTCCCGGGGATCATCCAAAAGCGCCAGGTGCTTTTTAACGAGAAGGCGCCGGTGTTCAATTTGGATGGGGCGACGTTGCCGATTTGGGCAGAGATTCCGGAGGTCGCGTGAACAACCGGATGGTGTCCAAAGTCGTAGTTAGAATTTTTCGTTTCATTTCGACAACCCAACAGGCATGTTCCGTTTGACCATGGATCCCCAACACCGCAAAGACCTCACGACCGCTCTTTCCCGTCTCGTCGCGGACATCGCGACTGACCTCCGCGGCCAGATCCGGGCGCCAGGCGTGGCGCAGGAGCGTGCCAGAACGGTTTGGACAGACGAAAAGGTCGGCGACGACTTCATGGTGTGGACGGACCTGCTCGCGCGTCGTGCAGCGGTGCTGTGGGTGCTCAAGTCCGTATACGTGCGCGTGCTCGAGGACCGCGGACTTTGCCGCCCGTTGCGTATCGTCGATCGTGAGTCGCAGGATCTTTTCGAGCGGCTTGCGCCAAACCTGGGCGATACGGCGTACTTGAAATGGGTCTATGCGGATCTCGGCTCGCCCGAGGGAGGTCTGCCCGAGTTGTTTTCGCCGCAGCCCGCCGAGGTCGCGTGGCCTTCGGATGCGAGTTCGCAGGCGTTGTTGCGATTCTGGCGCGATCAAAATCCCGACACGGGCGTGCTCCGATGGCGGTTTGACGGCGAGTTTTTC
>JANORL010001385.1:0-10711 GCA_031415295.1 Polyangiaceae bacterium
GTGAATCGCGTGAAGAATGCACGCAGGCGGCGGCGACGATCGGGTTTATCCGGGAATCCGAGGCGAATCCGGAGATTGAAGCGTTCGAGATCGATGAGCAAACGTTGTCCGCGGTGGTGGTGGAGGGAAAAACCATTTCCACACCTGCGGAAGCTCCGGCAGCCGTTGCCGAGTTGCCGTTGTGGCGTTTGGAAACGATGACGTTTACCGAAGAAGCCGCACGTCCTGAGCCCGCGCGTGAAAAAAAAGAAGAAGTGCGTGGATTGACGCACGAGGATTTGCACGGGACGGGGCAATCGTTGTTTGCCACGCCGAAGGCGCCGTCGCTTGCGCCATGGTCGCGGCTTTGGCCGATGTTGCGCCAGGCGTTGCATTCGACCGTGCCGAGTCGCGAACCAGACGTTGCGGCGTGGGTGCGTTTGGTTTCGCGGGGCGAAATTGCGACGCGTATTCCGCGGCTTTCGCGTAGGGCGTGGCCGGCGTGGGTTTCCATTTGGGTTGATCGCAGCAAGCGTTTGATTCCCTTTTGGTCGGATCAAATGGAGGTTTGTCGCAGATTGCACAAGGTTTGTGATCGTCGCGGTATTGGCGTCCGGTGGCTCGATACGCGGACGCAAATGTTTTCTTTGCGGCGGCGTTCTGATTTCCTAACAAAATTCCACCCGGATTCGGCGACGCCGATTTTGGTGCTTGGCGATTTGGGATGGTTTGGCACGGACGAGGATCGCGCGGCGTGGCGCAGCACGGGCATTCGGTTACGTCGTTTCGATGTGCGTTTGTCGGCGCTTGTGCCGAGTTGTCCTGCGCGTTGGACGACGGCTCTGGCGCACACGTGGAACACGTTGTCATGGGAGCGAGGTCGTTCGCGTGGTGTGATAGGTTTGGCGCGGAATGCGACGACATGGCAGGGCCGAGCCGAGCGGCTATTGAAATGGGTATCTCCCGCGGCGTACGTGCAGCCGGGACTATTGCGCGCAATTCGTTTGTTGCTTCCGCCGTGGCAGGTGGATGCATCGACGGAAGTGGACGTGTGGAACCACGCGGATGTACGCGCGGCGGATGTCGCGGGGTGGATGTTGCAACCCGACGCGGCCGAGCGTTTTCGCAAGGCGTTTGCCGCTGAAAACGATACGGCGCTAAAAGAACGCGTGAGCCAAACGATTGCCGATTGGCACAAGCAACTCCCTCGCGAACTGTTACGCGCTGAAACATTGGTATGGTTTGCCGTTGCGCCAGAGGTAAAACCGCCCGGAGATTTGCAGGAAGCGCTCGATTTTGCAGCGCGTCTCGAAGGAAGCGCGCTTGCGTCGGGCGACGATCCGCAGTTTGCCGATATCGTCAAGCGGTATGGTCACGCGTTGCTGGCGGGAATGCCCGAAAGCATTTACGAAAAGCTTCCGGCGTTGCAAACGGTGTGGGTGGCATCGTTCCAAGGCGTTCCTGTGCCGGCGGGAATCGATCCGGTGGCGATTCGCGCGAAACTCGAGCGGTCAGGGGAAACGCAGCATTGGATGGTGCGTCAAGTTGGAGAGCGTCTCGTGTTTGCGCCGAACGAACGAGGTGGCGAATGGCCGTCGTACGTGGAGGGACCGGGGAGTCCGATGGCGTGGTTCGTCGCGGCGCGTCCGTGGATTACGGTGGTGCGTGGTAAAACCGTGACGACGTTTCGATTGGAGCACGGTTTGTCGATATCGCTCGAAGGTGAACAAGGTTTGGAACTGCGAACGGATCGGTGTACGATTGGGATAAGGCCGTGGCGTAGGGAATCGTGGGCCAAGGCAGCGGGGCGGGATCGATTTGGGTTATGGGCGGATGCGGACATCCGTGGTGTGGTGCAGCGATTTCGATGGATTCCGCCGGGCAGGTTTTTGATGGGTTCGCCGGAGAACGAATCGGGAAGGTATGAGAATGAAGGGCCACAGATTGACGTGAGGGGGACGGAGGAGGGGGGATGGTTTGCCGATACGCCTGTAACGCAAGAATTGTGGAATGCGGTGCGCGGGACGAACCCGAGCCACTTCCAGAGTGACAAACGATCTACAGACAATCGTCCCGTCGAGAAGGTGAGCTGGGACGATTGTACGGCGTTTGTCGAAGAGATCGGTATGCGTTTGCCGATGGAGGACGAATGGGAGTATGCGTGTCGTGGTGGTACGACGAGGGCGACGTGGGTGGGGGACTTGGACATTGTGGGGGGCCGCAACGCGCCCGTGCTTGATCCGATTGCATGGTACGGTGGCAATTGTGGCGTGGACTTTGACCTGGAGGAGAAGGGCTACGACACGGCGCAGTGGCCAGACAAACAATACGAGTTTGACTGTGGCGGGACGCGCATGGTGCGTCAAAAGGAACCCAACCCGTTTGGCCTGTACGACATGCTTGGGAACGTGTATGAGTGGTGCAGCGATGTTGATGCATCATCCGCGGGACAAACGGGCGTATACCGTGTCGTACGCGGCGGCGATTGGCGCAGCCTCGCGAGGAACGTTCGCGCAGCGATTCACGACGCGCGCCTTCCCGACGATCGCAGTGTCTACGTCGGCTTCCGGCTTGCTCGAGATACAGCGCCAAGGCAGGAGCGAGTCGCCGCGCGTTTCGAGGGGCGTTGAGGTTTGCTCGTGCAGCCGAGACGCGCGAATGTTCAGGAAGCTTTTTTGACGGCGCTCGGTTTCTTCGGTCGCCGCTGAACGACGCGGTGACCGCTTTTTTCCTGACGGGCGCGAGCGTTTTCCATGATGCGGTCGAGATCGTATCCTGCATCTTTGGCAATGGCTTCGCGGGCGGCGTGAACTTCCTCGATGATGGGATCTTTTTTGGACATCGCGATGACCTATTCGTACATGAATTCGACTGGAGTGCAAATGACTGGAGCGTCAAATCCTGTCGTGCGGCAAATGGCTTCGACTTTCCCACGCATCGCTGGATTTGCAATGCGTTTGCAATTCCACGTCAGCAAGTAGTCGATGCCATGCACGGCGGCAATAGCGACGTGTGCAGCATCAACGTACGCCTTTGACGGCATGCCGCCCTGCTGAAGGATCTCGTTTGCCAGTGATTTCACGTCGCCGTCGATGTTGAGAATGGGCAACCCCTCCAGAGCTTTCAGGCGACGTGCCGCCGCCTCTGGATCACCTATGGAAGCCTCATCAATGACGAATTGGGAAATGTAGACATCGAACGCGGATCTGGTGTCCCACCAATCCCTCGTCACTTGTTGGTGCGCGGCTGTGATGAGGTTATGGCTTGGCCGTGCAGTAAGATAACTTATGATAGACGTCTCCACATACAGGCTCGGAGTTGTCATTGCGTTTTCGCCTTTATCCCTGCGCACAGGTCCGATGCATGGAGAACGTGCGACATGCGAGCAACCTACCACGATGCGTCGAGTCGCGCTAGCCTCGACGCAAGGCCCATTCGGCGTTGCGGCTCCCTCCCCATCGTCAAACCCACGCCAAACCCAATTTCTGCCAAACCTTTTCGTCGGCCGACGTTCACCCGTTTTTCCTGTCGCACCGTTTGTCTTCGTGCTACATGGTTTGTCCATGGTCTCCATGCGGCATGAAGTCTTGGTCGAGTTGTTCCAGAACCGCCCTTGTTTGGCGACTGAATTGCTCGCCGAATCTCTTCACGTTCCCCAGCCGGCGTACGACGAAGCTCGCCTTGCGTCCATCGCGCTGACGGAAGTGCAGCCCGCGGAATACCGCGCCGATGTCGTCGTCGTGTTGTATCACAACGACGAACCCATTCGAGTCAACATCGTCGAAGTGCAGCTCGGCATCGACGTGGACAAGAGGTACTCGTGGCCGGTATATCTTGCCGTTAGTCGAGAAAAACATCGGTGCAACGCGGATTTGCTGGTCGTCGCTCCAGACCCCGTGGTTGCCAAGTGGTGTGCGCAACGTATCGAAATGGGCATCCCTGGGTTTGCCCTCGAGCCTCCCGTATTAGGTCGCAACTGCATCCCCATGGTGACGGATCCCGAAGAAGCGAGTCGTCGGCCTGAACTGGCGCTTCTGTCGGCCATGGCGTACGGCGACAGCGACCAAGCCATCGAAATTGTCGACGCAGCTCTGCCCGCATTCGCGAACCTCGACGACAAACGTTCTGGATTTTATTTGGACATCCTGTACGATTCGGTCAACGAAGCCGCTCGACGTTTGCTGGAGGCCAAGATGAAAGGTTACGTATACACAAGCCCGTTCGCCGTGAAGCACATCCAGTTGGGCCGCGACTTGGGCCGCGATGAAGGCATCAAGCTCGGCCGCGATGAAGGAGTCAAGCTCGGACGCGACGAAGGTGTCAAGCTCGGACGCGACGAAGGTGTCAAGCTCGGACGCGATGAAGGTGTCAAGCTCGGACGCGATGAAGGTGTCAAGCTTGCCCTGCTGACCGTTTTGAATGCTCGAAGAATCGATGTACCCGAAGCAACACGAGAACGTATCCTCGCCGAGACGGACATCACTCGTCTCGAACGTTGGCTCGAACAGGCTGCGACTGCATCGACCCTCGCCGACGTACTCGCTGAACCGAGTTGAGCAGAGATTCGATCTGACATCTCCGTAAGGTGCCAGTTACGCTTAGAAATGACTTCAAACCGAGGCAAAAACGAGCGTGTGCACGGCATTGGGGCGCGTGGCTCAATTCGACTTGGCCAACTTGACGTGAATGTTCAAAATCAAGTGTATCGTGACGCCATGATGATAACTACCGGTTGGCCGTCATTTTGACGGTACGACACGGAAAGGGGCAACTTCGATGTATGGAATTATTTTCGACGCCTCCTTATTATCTCGAAAATGTTGATTGGGGGCACTTGGCTTATCTTCGGTGTGTTCGCGTCTGATGGCTTGCGCGGCGTGGCTGATTCCGGTTTTTTGGGCGCCGTTGATGCAGTACGTAGCGTACGCTCGGGCCGTGTACCCTCCGATTGCGCATGAGGGTCGTTCTGCTTGGTTGCTGCATGGATTGCACCATTCTCGCGAACAACAATCGGTTCGTGATTTGCCGCCAATTGTGCCCGGCCCCGAACCACGATCATCACGATGAGCGCCAGCCATATTGCGGCTCCCATACCCATGAGGACTCGTGGATGTTTGCGGGTCATTGCAACGAGACGCGGAATTCCGGAACGTATGACGGTTCCCAGGGCATGCCTTCTCGCAACGGCACCCGCCACAGCGTATCGACCGATTGCGCCACGCATACCCGGAATGTTTTGCCAAACCGCAGGCATCTCCATCGGCGCAAGAGTTTCGGGCGAACCCGCATGCGAAGGCGCATGAAAGCTGGGAATGCTTGGCTGCGAAACGCGTGGACGGACGACGTATCCCATCGCTGGCGGTGGTCGAAAATAAAAATCTGCCGGAAAACCATTGAGAATACTTGGCCTCGGTGATGGTGCGTCGAGTGTGGCGACAGGCGAAGGCGTATCGTTACCACTGTCCGGCACAACCTCGATGATGTCCCGCCATTCGACTTGCATCGTTTCTTGATCGACGGCAGGCAATTCGGGCGGGTGCAGGTACAGCGTCTTTTCTTCGTTCTGATCAGTCTTCAGCGGACACGGGCCAAACGGGCGCAGCGCAACCAGGACCTCAGCAGCGGACGAATATCGTTTGGCGGGGTCTTTATCGAGGCAAACCAGGATGACTTGTTCGAGAGCGGCGGGAATGTCTGCACGAAGCAACGACGGGGGGCGAGCCGGTGTCGGATCGAGCGTGGCAAAGATGATTTCCGGATCGACGGGGGCTTGAAATGGCGCGCGACCCGTGAGCAATTTGTACATGATGGCCCCGATTGCCCATACGTCGGCGCGTGCATCGACCTTGCGCGCGGAACGCATTTGCTCGGGCGCCATATAGTGCAGCGTGCCCATGATGGCATTGGTTTTCGTGATGTCGGGCTCGGGAGAATTGGCATTGGCGCTCAAATCTTTGGAAATGCCAAAATCGAGCACCTTGACGCATGGGGATCCGTCGCTGCGGCATGTCAAGAAAAGGTTGGCGGGTTTCAAGTCGCGATGCACGATACCCGCGGCATGCGCTTCAGCGAGCGCATGGCAGGCTTGGGTGACATAAAGAATGCATTCATTGATGGGGAGCGGTCCCCTTCGTCTGAGCATTGCGGCCAGGTCTTCGCCATTGAGTAGTTCCATGACGATAAACGGCGCGCCTGAATCGAGGCGACCGAAATCATGGACGGCGGCGATATGCTCGCTGCGCAATCTGACGGCGGCTTTTGCTTCGCGCAGAAAGCGCTCGACGGCATGCCGGTCCTCGAGCGCTCCTGGGTGCATGAGTTTGATTGCCCGTACCTGGTTGAGCTCCACGTGCCTGCCCGCGACGACGACGCCCATTCCTCCCCTGCCGAGCACCCGCTCGACTCGATATTTGCGGGCGAGGGTATCGCCGATGGAGACGATGCTGGAGATGGTGTCTGTGGACATGGACGTACTCTCGTGGGACGGTTTTGTGTTTCGGTGGCCTATTTGCAGCAGAAGGTGACTGGATCGTTCGGAATTACAGACCCTTCCGGTTCGCCGCCTATAGCGCTGCAGTCGGCAGGCGGTATGGGAGCGAGGCGTTGAACCGAATACTGGTTTCTAGTCAACTGCGAGACGTCTGTTTCAATGGTGGAGACGACGATCGGCAGTGTCCCTGAGCTTCCAGCGCAATTGTTCGTATCGTAGACGATGAATTCGCTTGTGCAGTCTTGAAACGCGCAGCTACAACCAGAACAACTACGCGTATCGTTGAATGTTTTGTATACGCGCGTTTTGCGCAACCCAGGTTTACAAGCCACATCGCCGTCATGGCGAGTGCATGCGCCTACCTCGTCCAGCGTCTTTGCCTCTTTCACCATGCACGCAGAGATCTCGAACAGCCATGGGTCTTCGCTCACGGCTTGATTTCCCCTCGGTGCTGGAGTGCAAACGCCACCTTTTGCTTGATTGGCGGCAGTAACGCGACACCAATCCTTGTCGCCTAGTGCAGAAGGCGCCAGGCATTGATTGCCCGATATAATGATTGATTTCCATTCCTGCGATAGGTCGTTCCAGCATTCGAGCTTGTGAGGCACCTGGTTATCACAAGAGGGGGATGTGTCTGTTGTACACGTGCACTGGTTACACGTAGGCAAGCCAGCGGGCCCCGCATAAAGGACGTCCGCCGGCGTTCCGTCGGCACATTCAGGTGCCTTGGCGTTGGCATTGTATGTCGCAACGCGAAGAACGTAATGGTCCTCCAACGGGAGTGAGCCGCCAGAGTCGTCGCATCCGGGCTGTCCGTTCGAGCACGCCCCGTTTCCCGCCTGCCCATTGCCCGGATCCCCGATTATGCCTTTGTCGCCATCGAATGTCCCACACGTTGCCGTGTCCGCGCAGCCTTCCGTCAACAGTGCGCACCCGTTTACCCCCGCGAATGAGCCAACGACGAGCGCCAAGAATACCCCGCGATACGACCACGTTATTACACTTTGAGTCATGTCCCGCCTCCTGATCAGAATCGACCTTGCAATGCAAATCCACCGCCCATAGGCGTGACAAATCCTGATGCTTCTACTTTGGGCCATTTCGTCGATTTCGTTGGCAACAGCGCAAGCACGAGCGACGTCGCGCCAGCGACCGCACCAAGCGCGACCGCGCCAATCGCTACGTCATTAAAGATAAATTGGTCACGCGATAGCTTTCTCACGCTATAGCACTCAGCTGTGAAATGGGTCCCAGGCGCGCACACCGAATTCGGCGAAACACCGCTATCTCGTGACAGTTGATTCACGATAGAGGTCTTCTCATCCCCCTTCGAAAGGGCAGCCAGGAAAAACCCGATTCCCACGCCGGCACTCGCAACGGCCACCCCACCCGCCACGGCAGCGGCGATCTTCCGCGGGTCTGGCCCCGTTTCGATACGTTTTTCCCTCTTCGGCGCCGGCCTCGCCTCGAGCTTCACCACGCGCTGCTCCCCGACGCTCACGTCCACCGTCTGTCGTACCAGTTCCAGCCCCACCATTGCCTCGATTCGATGCTGCCCAGCCTCCACGAATCTCTCTCCCTCAATCGGTGCTTTGCCAATGGGCTGCCCGTCCAAGAATACTTGCGCCCCAGTCATCGGTACATCGAATACGAGCGTCGCTATTTGCAAACGCGCTTTTGCCAAGAGCCCCTTCGCCCGCTCGAGTTCCTCGGGCGATTCGTCCGTCGGATATTCGCGAATGAACGAATCAAGATGTTCCGCAGCGTCTCGATTTCGCCCGAGTTGCATCTCGCAATCTCCAAGGCTTCCCGCGATCTGGTAATGACGTTTCAGGCTATATGCAGCGGCAAAGGCTGCACAGGCGCCCGCATAGTCTTGTTTCTGGAAAAGCGCCGTTCCCTCGTCGTGGAGTTTGCGCGCTTGGTCCGTCGCCGCGTCCTTCACCTCTTCGTCAGCGAATGCCCAACGTAGAGGAGTGGCGGCGAAGATGAGTAAAAAAAGCAGTATATGCCGATTCATTAAAATCTCGCTTTCTTTCCGCCGAGAGGTGCACGCCCTGCGACAGTGCGGTCGGACGAACGTCTTTGCGTCGATTGCGTCGATTCGCTCGTCGGCCGGCCGCTCACGGCAAGTCCGGGAGTGTCGACGTCATTCGATGCTGGCGGCGTATTTGCCATATCGAGTCCCGTAATGGGCGATTTCTCCTCCGGACCTTCGGTTGCGCTCGGTGGAACGGCCACCTTTGCACGCGGTACTTCCGTGGATTGCGTCGCCGGATGTGACGAACGCGTGTCGTCTCGATCAGGGCGAAGCACGACCACAAAGATGGCTATTGCAACCGCAAGCAATCCTGTTACCAAAAGCCCAACCAATCGCGCTGCTCTTCGCTCCGTTTTCGGCGTAACAGGGTTTGCCTCGGTCTGCTCCTGTATCCCCGGCGCCGGCTCCGTGCTCGTCGGATCGGGTGCGTCCACGATATCCCCATCACCAACGAATTCCCATCGATTGAGACGCTCATTGCGGCAGCCGACGAGCGTGGGTTCGTCATTCGGATCCAATCCCGGCGCGATGACGACTTTTTCCACTTCGATGAGATTGGGCGCTCGTGACACCGGCGGCGTGATTCCTTGGACAAACTCACGCGCTTCCAGTCGCGTCGTAGCGCGCCGTTTTTTCTCCGCTTCCTCCGTGTCTGCACGAATATCGAGCGTTAATTCAGCAAGGCGTTTTTCCAGGTCTTCGCGATTCGACTCGCGATTGTTATCGTCATCGTCGTGCGTGTTCTCCGAATGCACTCGTTTGTCCGCGGAATCTTCAATCATACGCCGAATCTTTCACTGGTCGCGGCACCATCGTGCTGCACGTATGCAGCGCGCCGTTCGGCACGCATGCGTGAGGTCATTCCTCCCTAACCCTTCGAGCTACCGACTGTCCCGCTCGAACACTCCAGCGCGCAGAAGCGCTACTCTCCGCGCGGACTGTGGTGTGGGTAATTTGATTTGGCAATATTCGGACGACAAGTTTGTGCGCCAGGTTGGAATGAATCAGTGACATGTGTGGGACGGAAGCTATGCGAGAATCGAACGCATTCGCCCCGAGCCGATCGAGGATCGGGAGCGCCGAGATGCTCATGCTCCCTGGACCTCTCGAACTCGTCATTGGGCGTCGAGCCAGGCGCTCGCCTCGCGTACCATGTGCTCGAAGCTGGGAGCAAGGAACAGCCGGTCCTGGAGCTTCGTCGGAGCAGCATCGGTCTGCGCCATTGTCTCGAGATCGAAGGGCAGAAGGGTAATGCCATTTTCGATCCGTTCGAGTTCTTTGAAGGACGAGAGCAGCGCCTGGCCCAAGACTTTGACCCTGCCCTGCTCCATGACGAGCCCAGCTTCGAGCGTGAACCAGTAGACCCGCGAGATGCGCAATAACTCGGCTTCGGTCGCTCGTTCGGACGCGCGCCCGAAGCAGCGATTTAGATCGGCGATGACCGGATTCGAGAGCGCAGGGCCGTGGCCGAGCAATTCGTGAATGACGTCGGGCTCAGGCGTGAACTCTGGGATGTGGTGGTGCCGTACGTATTGGGTGGACAAGAAGAGCTACAAAAGGCCATCGATATCTTCGCGAGCGTCGGTCCTGAGGACTGGGACTATGACGACCACCTCTATCTCGGTCTGGTCTTTCAGGCCTGGGGTGACTACGAGAACCAGGTGGGTAGCGACGCCCTGATTCACTGGGGCAAGGCCATCGATGCGTATCTCGCCGCCATTCGGCTCGACGATCGCCAGACGCCCGCCTGGATCAACCTCGGCACCAGGATTTCAAGAGGGCGCTCGCGGCCAATCCCAACCTCGAGCACGCGTGGAGGAGCCAGGCCACGTTGGCGGAGCGGCTTTCGGCGCGTTAGCGAGATCGAGCGCGATCTTCGCCGTTGCCGCCCACCTTGATGGGTAGGTTCATCGCATCCTCAGGTTCTCGACCTTTGCCGTCGTCAGTGACGACCCAGTTCGTGCCATCGGGAGCTTTCACGGTAATCGTGATCGAGCCCCCTGCTTCGATGGTCTGGGGGCTCGGGGTGTCCGTCAGCCCGTCAGGGAACTCGAGTGTGACATGGGAACTGTCTGTGTTCTTAAATATGATCGGGCACCCGGATTCGACAGTGATCCCTTCGCTGTCGAACCCCGTCGAGCTCACAGATACTTGGCAGTCCGCACAGGTGAATTCGTTACGAGATGAGAACATGGCAATAC
>JANORL010001386.1:0-10766 GCA_031415295.1 Polyangiaceae bacterium
GGTTGGTGCAGATGCCCGTTGCCGGAGCACAGGTCCCAACATCATGGCATTGATCCAGCGCGGCACAGGTGACGGGGTTTGCCCCGGTACACGTACCCGTTTGGCAGGAATCGGTTTGCGTGCAGCTATTGCCGTCGCTGCATGCGGTGCCGTTGGCCTTGTTCGGGTTGGTGCAGATGCCCGTTGCCGGAGCACAGGTCCCAACATCATGGCATTGATCCAGCGCGGCACAGGTGACGGGGTTTGCCCCGGTACACGTACCCGCTTGGCATGTATCCGTTTGTGTACAAGCATCGCTGTCGCTACACGACGTCCCATCGGCTCGGGGCGTCCACGCAGAGACCGAGGTGCCAGGCACGCAGGACTCGCAGGCGTTCGCCGGGTTGATGGTCCCCGACGCATAGAGCTGGCCTCCGATGAGGCACTGCGGTCCGCACGAGCCACCAACGCACAACGTGCCGCCGCCACAGCTTGTCCCGTCGGGCAAGTTCGGATGCGTGCAGACGCCGGCTCCGTCGCAGCTGTCCGCGGAACACACGTTGCCGTCGTCGGTGCACACCGCGCCGATCGTCTTGTTGACGACGGTGCAACTTCCAGCGCCGTCGCACGTGGACGTTGCCTGGCAGTCCGTGGGCGTGCACGTATAGGCCATGCCGCCGCAAGCACCCGCGGAGCAGACGTCATTGCCCGTGCAAGGATTACCGTCACTGCACGGTGCCGTGTTGCTTGCAAAGACGCACGTGCCATTCGTTGGGTTACACGAATCGTCCGTGCACCCGTTGCTGTCGTTGCAAATCGTGGGCGGTCCAGCGACGCATGCGCCCGCCGCACAGATATCACCTGTCGTGCATGCATTGTTGTCGCTGCATGCGGCCGTATTGTTCGTAAACATGCATCCGACACCTGGCATGCAGGAGTCGTCCGTACAGGCATTGCCATCAACACACGGATCCGTCACCGGCGTCGTGCCCGTCGCCGTATTGTTCACAGCATTGATGTCCGGTGTCTTCGTCGAAACGCTTGCTGCAAACGCAATCGAAGTCCCAGCGCATTGCGCCGCTAGCAAATTCAGCGTGAAGTTCGCCGATGTGTTCTTCGTAAAACAACTCGTCGCGCACGTCACCACGCCTGCAGCCTGCGTACACGTCCATCCTGCGGGCGCCGTGACTCCTACGTACGTCGTATTCGTCGGAATCGTCGTCGTCCACGTCGCATCGAGCGCTGTTTTCGGCCCATTGTTCGTGACCGAAATCGCGTACGCCAGTGGATCGAGCGGCATGACCGGGCCCATCGGCGCGGTCACCGTGATACCGAGATCCGTCGTCAATTCATCGCCACGCAAGCAGTTGAGCGAAATCGAATAGAGGTAATCGCCTGTGCCGCCCGCGCCCGTGATCTGGGTATTCACGCCCGCATAATACGCCCCCGTGTATCCCGCGCGAACAAGTGCCGCCTCGCCCGGTGAAATCGGACTTGTCGCCGTCAACGACCCCGTTCCCGGTGTGTTACTCGACGTAGCGCTGATGTCGTTTTGCCCGAACAAAAGCGTTCCCGTGTCGTTGAACAAGAAGACCGCGGGATCCAATGGCGTCAGGTTTCGCAGGGGATCGCCGTCGATACTCAAGAAAATGTTATCTCCCGCTTCCGCACAGAACTTGTACAGATCCAGGTCACCGTTGATCCCGCCTATCGGGATGTTTCCCGAGAAAAACAAGTTTGTCGCGGAATTCGCATTGGCAAGGATGGGACCATTCGGTTCGGTTTCCGCGGTAGCCGACGAAGCCCCGAGACCCGCACCGGGAGGCTGAATGACCGAATAGAGCCGATATGGCTCCGTTGCCGTCGCCGCGTTGAAGTGATTCATGCGCAAGAATGCATTCACGCCCGTCAGCGGACGCCCCGCAATGTTGGGCGACAAACCACCCCAAAACGTGGAATTGTTTCCATCGTCGTATTCGAGCGTATCGACGGGCGTCGTAATTCGCATGTCGAAATCAGTACTCGAACCCGCCGAACCATCCGCCATCGCAAACACACGCGAGCCAATGACGGGTATACCGAGCGTATAGAAATCAGCATCGGCGGCGGGTGAAATCGATCCTTCGATGCCGCACGTCGGGGTAATGGCTGTGATTGGTGTGCCGTTCGGTTCGACTTCCCGGATGCAACGCGTCGCTTCAATGGCGAAACCACCTCCTGCGGTCACCGCCGCCGATTCGTCGACGTACACGTAGACGGTTTGTCCCGACGCGATCGGCACGCACGTCACTTCTTCCGCTGCTGCTCCCGTTGTCGTCGACGTATTGCGGTTCGATGCGCCAAGACAGGTCGCTCCGAGAGTATTCGGGGCCGCTCCCGTCGGGCAGTCTGAAGCGACACCGACGACGAGGTTTCCTCCGCTCTCTGTGTTCTGCGCTTTGAACGAATACGTACCGGCACTCGGCGCAGTGAAACTATAAACGACATCGCGACCTGTTGCGGTTGAAGTCGTCTGCCCAATCGGCGCGGGCGGACCCGCGGGCAACGTATAACAGTTGGGCGCCGCGATCGAAATTTGGAAATCGTTTGTCGCGGCGGCTAGCGTGCCTGTGACTGTCGTGTTGAGCGGCAACGGCGTGGGCGCACTACACGAGTCGTTTGTCGGAGCGAAGGCCGCGGTGACGCGGAGCTGTATCGCTGTCTGGTTCACGAGCGGAGGCGTCCCGCCGTTCTTGTATGCGAGCAAGAAGTACTTCGTTCCGGCGGTGAGGATCGACGAAACCGTTGATTGATTGCCGCAGCCATTGTCGTTGCATGCGCCTGCAACCTGCGTCATCACCCCAGCACATGTGCCGTCCGACGAGGTGTAGGCCGCGATGACCGTATCCACCACTGTGGTGGCGGTGGGCCCGGTGGAACAATCCTGAAGAGTATAGTTCGCGGTCGTTGTCGGCGTAAAGGTGTACCAGATGCTACGTGAAACGCTGGCCTGGCAGCTCGGCACCGGAGGATCCCCGGTCGATGTGGCAATGGAGATATCGGCCGTCACCGACGTGAGGTAAGGGAAGGGGCCCGCGGGCGGGATCACCTCGGCGCCACCGCACAAATCACTGGCAGGAGGCATTGTCGCGCTTTGCGAGATGCTGAGCTGAATCGCCGTGTTACCCGCCGTTGGCGCAGTGGTGCCGAACTGATGCACCAGGATGTAGTAGGTCGTCCCGGCAGTCAGGCTGGTGGCTAGAACCGATTGGAGGTTTTCCGCGCCGCACGTATCATCATCGCAGGCACCGGCCACCTGCGTCATTACGCCAGCACATGTGCTATCCGATGAGGTGTAGACGGCGATGACGGTATCATCGACCGTGGTGCCTGTGGGCTTGTCAGCGCAGCCGGAAATGGTATAGACCGCGCTCGTCGTCGGCGTAAACGCATACCAAATGCTCCGCGACACGCTGGCCTGACACGACGGAACCGCCGGGTCGCCCGTGGTTGTCGCGTCCGTGATGTCCGCTGTCAGCGCTGTCAGATACGGGAACGTCCCGGCCGGAATTACTTCGGCGCCGGAACATAAATCATTAGGAGGCGCAACGGCATACGCGCGCCCCGGCCAAAGACTTGCCCATACGACGGCAAAAACAGCAAACGTACGAGGACGAAGTATTCGTCGATGAACCAAGACAAACCTCACTTTCTGTGCGACGTCGAGCGTCGCCAAGTCAATCGCAGCGCAAACGATCCTGGGGGCAGGAATCGATCCAATCGGCGATTCTCGGTCAGATCGTAACGACCTGTCAAGTTCCGCTACGTTCGTTTTGTGCTGGGTCCACCGTTGTAGAACACAGTGGTCTGCGTGTCGAAATTGGCGATGGACTCGGCTAAGAGGGTGTTCATCAGGCGTCGCGAGCGTTGCGAAGCTAGGGAGCACGACGGAAGCGTACATCGTACGCTGAGTAAGTGCGACCGACGATTCGCAACGTGTAGCAGCCTGATGAACACCCTCTAACGAGCGCCGAGCTTCTTGGTCGTCGCGGGTCGTCGCTTTCGTCGCAATCCCCACGTCATTAATCCCAGAATCGAGAAAGATAGGCCCGTCATCGCCGCGTGGTGTTTCTCGCCAACCGTAGAACAGGCGCAACCACCCGACAGAACCACGGCGTCCTCGCCGTTGATGACATTCGGATCCCGATAATCAGGAAGGCCGTCACCATTCGTGTCTTTTGCCGGCGTCGTCAAATCCGTATCGCCCGCTTCGGAAGTGTCGGAAGCCCCATCGTTGTCACTGTCGGAATCGAGTGCGTCAATGGTATCGTCACCATCGGTATTTGCCGGCCTATCCACCGTGCATACCGAACCATCGAAACAGCTTCCATCGTTTTCCGTACAAGCTTCGGTGCAATCGTCGATATCGTCGCCGTCGCTATCTTTAGCGAGAGGATTCGTTCCCCAAATCGCTTCTTGATCATTCGATATTCCGTCGCCATCGATGTCGGAATCGCAGTCATCGCCCTGGCCATCGCCATCCAAATCCCCACCAATGAGGGGATACTTGCACGAGCCACTGTTCGGATCGCACGTTCCTGCCCCGTGACACGCATCCAGTGGCGGGGGACAAATCGTGGAATTGGCGGGGACACACGCGCCAAATTTGCACGTCTCATTCGTCGAGCACGCATTGCCGTCGTCACACGAAGTGCCATCGGGCTTCAAGTAATAAGCACACGCGCCCGTTTGGGGATTACAAATACCCGCTTCTTGGCAATCATTGAGCGGCAAGCATTCCGCGGGCGGCCCGCTGATACACACGCCCGAAACGCACGTATCATTCGTTGAACAACCATTACCATCTTCGCACGGTGCTGTATTAAATGCCGTCAGGCAACCAAGGGCACTGTCGCAAATATCGTCGGTGCATACATCGCCATCATTGCAAACCACGGGTGGACCGCCTACGCATGAACCACCATTGCATTTGTCCTCGGTCGTGCACACATTCGCATCATCACACGCATTGGTGTTGTTCGTATACGTGCAGCCCCCTCCAGGCAAACATATGCCGTCGGTGCATTCATTCCCGTCGTTGCAATCGTTCGGTGGGCCGCCCAAACAAACCCCTGACGAACACGCGTCCGCCGCCGTGCACACATTACCATCATCACACGGACCGCCATCGATCACTGCCGTCGTTTCCACGGCGGTATCATTGCTATTTCCCTTGTCCAGTGTTTTACTCGTCACCGTTGCCGAATGCACCATCGTGCCCGGAAGGATGCATGTTTTCGTCTGGAGTTTCACGTCGAACGTCGTCGAACCATTGGCCGGAAAACACGTCGTCGTGCAATCGATGTCGTTGCCGACGACCGTACACGTCCATTCTGGTGGTGCCATGATACTCACGAACGTCGCTTCTGCCGCAATGGTCATCGACCAAGCTGCATCCAATGCCGTCCGCGGACCCTGATTGATCACGTCAATCTTGAGATCAATAACCTCGTTGCTACCCACGGGATCGGGGCTATCCACAATGGAGATCCCCAAGTCTGTTTCCAGCTGATTCCCATTCGAGCAATCGATGCCAATCGAGTAAAGATAATCACCCGTACCGTAACTCACGCCATCGAATTGCGTATTGACCCCGGCGTAAAACACGCCAGTGTACGTGGCGCGGAACAGCGCGGCTTCCCCCGGAAAACGCGGTGATGTGCCCGAAAGCGTGTTCGGGCTCGGAAATGCCACGGAAAAATTGCTGCCGTCCGAAAAACCCAGAAGTCGATTGCCGGCTGCATCGAGAAGAAATATCGAAGGATCGATGGGCGTTTCGTCTCGCAATGGATCTCCATCAATGCTCAAATAAATGAGTGATCCTTCATCCGCGCAAAATTTGAAAAGGTCCATGTCGCCCGACGGACCACCCGTGGAAATCGTTCCCGAAAAAAACAAATTCCCAGCGGTCGTAGCTCCTCCTATCGTATTGTTCGGTTCGCTTTCTGGCGTTGCCGACGAACCACCGAGCCCCGACCCGGGAGGCTGCATCACCGTGTACAAGTGGTACGGTTCAGCTTCGGTCATATTGTCGAAAGTGGTCATTTTCAAGAAAGAAGGTCCACCATTGAGCGGACAGCCGGCAATATTCGGCGACCCTTCACCCCACGCCGCCGTATTGTTTGCATCGTCGTATTCGAGCGTATCCGTTTCCGTCGTAATCCTCATGTCGAAATCGGTTGTATTGCCAGCGACTCCATCGGCCATGGCGAATACACGCGTTCCCGCTGGGGGCGATCCAAGCGAATAATAATCTTCGTCAGCCGCCGGATAGATATTTCCCGATAGTCCGCACAAAAGCGAAGCCCCTTGTGTCGGATCATCGTTGGGTTCCGCTTCGGTCTGACACGATGTTGCTTCGAGCGTAAACCGAACTCCAGCCGTTTGTTGTGTTCTTTCGTCGACGTAGACGTAAATGGTTTGTCCTGCCAGAAGCGGTACACAACTGACCTCTTCTGCCGCGGCATAATCCGCGACGCTCGTATTACGATCGGATGCTCCCAAGCAATCCGTCAACGTAAATGGACCCACGCCTGTGGGGCACGTCGCTGCCAAGTGCAAAACAAGATTGCCCCCACCTTGGGTCGATTGCGCTTTGAATGAATACGATCCATCCGCCGGCGCCGTGAACGAATAGGTAACATCGCGCCCCGGTGCTGTTGACGGCACGACCGATTGCCCCACCGGCGGCGGAGGCGTTGGCAACGAATAACAATTCGGAGCCGATGTGGAAACTTCGTAATCGTTGGTAGCCAGCGTCAATGAACCGGTGATGGTTCTGTCGAGCGGCAAATTGCGCGAATTGTTACACGAATCATTAAACGGTGTCGTCGTGACTTCCACCTGCATGGCCGCTTCGCCAGCCGGTGGTAAACCTGTCCCCCATTTCGCAGCGACGATGTAATACGTCGTGCCCGCCGTGAGCGTCACAAAAACAGCCGAACGTTTGTTACATTCGTCGTCGCCGCATCCATTGACGAGCTCCGTCATTGCGCCGGTGCATGTGCCATTCGATGACGTGTAAATCGCCAGCACGGTATCGAATATCGTCGTCCCCGTCGGAGGATTACACGTGGAAACTTGATAATCAGCCGTCACCGTCGGCGTAAACGAATACCATATCCCCCGCGAAAATGTCGTCACGCACGATGGCGACGCGTCGCCGGTTGTGGTGGCTTGGCCAAGATCCGGAACCAGCGTCGATAGGTGCGGAAATGGTCCCGCCGCCGGAATGATTTCGGCTCCCGGACACTTGTCGTTCGCCGGTGGTGCAGCTGTGGCCACTGACGAAACCAAAGGTGTCCACGCCGACAGGAGCAGGGCGGGAATCAACGAACGATGTCCACGTCGACGAATCATAAACCCCATCATCATGGAGAATCGATTCAAAGTCAAGATTTGGGTGATCTCGTAAGTTACCACCTACCAGCATTATGTCGCGTTGGCGTTGGCGTTGGCGTTGGCAAGCCGTTTTTCGTTTACCAATTCTTCCGACACTTCACCCCGCAAAGATCGCGATGCGACGTGGTGCGTGTGTACGACTGCAGCAGCAAGCACGACCAGCGCGCCACCTTGATGCACCAGCGCCAGCTCAATGGGCACGTGCCACAAAAGCGTAAAGATGCCGAGGGCAGCTTGCGACAACACGGTACCCAAAAGCACCTTCGCCGTCATCATTCGATGTCGCCACACATGCACGACAACCACGCCGAACAAAACGTAAGCCACCGTGCGATGAACAAACTGCACGGTCATTGCATTCTCGAACAGATTCGTCCACCATGGTGACAACATACCGAGTCCCGGCGGTACGATTTTGTCGGCCATCAGCGGCCAAGTGTTGTAATTGAGCCCTGCTTTCAAACCAGCAACAAATCCACCGACGGCAATTTGCAAAAGCACGAGACCGACGATACCCAGGGCTTCTTTCCCCGTGCGCGAAGAAACCACGTTTCGCTTGGCTTTCCCAAAACCTAGCGCCGTCCAAATGATTGCCGCATAAATGGCGAACGCCAACGTCAAATGCGCCGCCAAACGGTATTGACTCACGTCGACCCGATCGACGAGCCCGCTTTTGACCATGTACCAACCAAGCAATCCTTGGAGCCCGCCCAGTACGAAAAGACTCAACAAGCGAGGTATCGCGGCGCGTTCGATTCTCCGTGTCGCCCAAAACAACATGAAAGGAACGAAAAATGCCACGCCGATGAAGCGACCAAGAAAACGATGCGACCATTCCCACCAATAAATGAATTTGAACGATTCGACGCTCATCCCTTTATTGACGAGATGATATTCAGGAATGGCTTGGTATTTGTGAAACGCTTCGTTCCAATCGGCGTCGTTGAGCGGTGGGATTGCGCCGAGAAGTGGCTTCCATTCGGTGATCGACAAACCAGAATCCGTCAGGCGCGTGGCACCTCCGACGATCACCATCGCAAACACCAAGCCTGCGACGACATACAACCAAAGCCGAATGTACGGCCGAGCGCTCACTTGCTTCGGGGAAACGATCCCTTGCATGGCGCACGAGATAGCGGCTCGAACGCGACAGGGCAAGGTCCTGTCAACGTGTAGGCTTCAGCGTGAACGCTCCGCACCCCGGAAAATCGATCTTTCCGGCAAACAACGAATCATCCATGGAGATGTCGCCCTTCATCGGCACCATCAAGTAGTGGTCAGGCTGCACGATCCAGGAAGTCGGCTGGAAGCGCACGTGGCGCGTTTCCGGATCGAAACTGCCCGTCACGATGTACGAACCCTTCGCTCCCGATGCCGTGTGCACGAAGTCGAAAATCGCTCGTATCACGCGACCACGCACGTCCATGATCCGTAGTGCAAAACCGGTGTTGCCTTGCGTGCAGTCGTAGTCGCCTACCCACGTTCCATGTTTCTCGAACGGGTTTGTCGCGGGAAACGTTGCGGGGATCCAACCATCATTTGTCGAACTTCCCTGTTGGATGATGACCTCCGGAGGTGGCGCCGATGGGTCCGTGGATTGCACGATGATGTGCACCGCGCGAGCATCCGTCTCGATCACCGTTGCCCCATCCATCGACGTTGATGACGCTGGTGAAGCTGGCGACGCTGTCTGCATCATCCATGGCGTCGGGGCGCATCCGGTCAAAACCATGACCCCGGCCAGGACAAACAAAACACGAGTTTGTCTCATGAAACGCTTCCTCCTCGTCTGCGACGTGCTGATCATCGTGTGCCTCCCAGGATCGAACGACCGTGCACCGCCACCATAGCGCGCTTCGGCGTCTGGCAAAACTACATCGCGCGACAACTGTCGTATACCGCCCACGGCGTAGATCGCAGTCACGTGCGCGGTGGAGGTGCAAACGTCGAAGCAACGGGGTAAAAGGCGGTCATGGATATCATCCTGATTCGACATGGCGAAGCAGTCGAAGCTGCTCCGGGCCTTGGTGACGCGGGCCGATGGCTCACGGTCAAGGGTCGACGTACGACGCGTAAAGTGGGCAAGTGGCTCGACAAACGAAAGACACGGCGACTCGTTCAGATTTGGACCTCGAGTCTGGTGCGAGCGGTGCAATCGGCAGAAATCATCGCACGCGAAGTGGGCATGAAAGGCGAGGTCGTCGTGCATGCCGAACTTCTTCCTGGTGCCGATCCGAATGACTTGTTGCGACTCGTCACCACGTACGACGGTCCAGGACCGCTTGCGTTGGTCGGACATGAACCGGGTTTGTCCCTCTTCGCCAGGCTTTTGATCGGTGGCGAAGTGCCGGTTCCAGCGCTCAAGAAAAGCGGCGTCTACTGTATCGGGTTCGCGCCCTCCGTTTCCAAAGACAAACCCGCGGAAACCACGTTTCGATTTGAGCTCGTGCCCAAAGACATGTCCGTCGTCCGATCACTCGCAGTCAGTGAGGACGTGGCACAAGCCGCAAGCTGAATCCGCTGGCAAAGGTGCCAGGCACTTTTTTCAAAAGTGCCAGGCACTTTTTGCAAGGGTGCCAGGCACTTTTTTCAAAGGTGCCAGCAAGGCAAAGGTGCCAGGCACTTTTTGCCAAGGCAAAGGTGCCAGCCACTTTTTGTAAGGCAGCCACTTTTTGTAAGGCAAAGGTGCAGGCAAATGTGCCAGCCACTTTTTGCAAAGGAACGTGCCCGAGTTTCAGGCGAATGTGTCGGCGCTTCAAATAGCTGTCGCCTTCCACCATTGGCGCATCGAGTTGCATCAGGCCAACCTTCCAACCCGAAGTGAACACCCCATTCCATTGGGCTTTCATTCGAACCCATCGGCATGATAGACTCGACGCAATATGCAGATCTCCCGGTCATTACGCTTCGATTGGAAGGATGGCCTTCTTGTACCGCTTGGTTTTGCAATCCTCGTTCTTCTGATGATGCTTTTGGGTGGACCGTTAGGTCTCGATCTTGGAAAAGGGCTCGTGCGCATCCTTGTATTGCCCGCTTTCTTGGGGCCTCTCTTGGTACGCCGGGCCATTTTTGGACCACCTCAACTCGGAAACATACGCAACGGTATACTCTTCCGACTTCTGTCGATTGTCGGATTGTTGCTGATATTCTTCGGACTCGGCGCAGGGGCGCTAACAATGGTGAGCATCTCGCGCGCTTTGGACCCCAAACCCGATTTCGAGGCGGAAGAACGAGCTATCTATACACATTCAACCAATTTCGATTTCGCTCCTGCAAACGAATCCTCCGACGCTCGTGAACGACGCCATCGTCGGCCTTGTGGACACCACGCAGCTCGACCTGGAGCG
>JANORL010001387.1:0-1938 GCA_031415295.1 Polyangiaceae bacterium
CAACGCCGGGGGCAAACCCATCGCTCGTTATCGTTTGCAGCCATAGGCATGCGTTCCCATACCTACTCCGTCGGCGGATGCCATCCGGCAAGCACCCACAAGCGGCGACAGACAATCATGTCGGGATGATTCATTGCCAGCGCGCCAATGGTCGCGCGTCCTTTGGCGCTGCGTCCTTTGGCGCTGCGTCCTTCAATGGTTGTTCCTCCCTCAACCCATTGAAAATGGTCAGGCCATCGTTCGTTGCGCGGGTTGAACAGCGCCACGACGGCTTGCGTTTCCGGGTCGATCGCCTCCCTCCGGTCCCCTTTGTGACTGTTGCACAAGGGACAAGCGAGCGTCAGGTTCGTCTCGTCCGATGAGCCACCGGCAACCTCTGGAACGATGTGATCGATCTCGAGCAATGGGCCGACGATACGTTGTGAAGTGAGGCAATAGCCGCACCGGTATCGAGCCGATTCGGCGACGCTACGACGGAGTGTGGAAGATATGGCTCGTCTACTCATTCGACCGGCGCGAACTGAGACGGATCCGCCACGTCATAACCGCGCTGTTGCAGCAAAACCGCTGCCTGTGCTCGCACCAGAATCGTATCGCGGTAAAGCGCGACAAGCGATTTCTCTTCGGCTTGCTCGTCGGCATTTAATGGTTCTCGCTGCTGTTTGTCGTGCAAATCATCAAGCCGCTCGCGTTGCGCTGGAGACATACAACCACGCGCGGCTTGCCACAATGCGGCGTCATTGAGATAGGCGAGATGCGCAAGTGCGGAACGCATGGTCTCGGGAACGGTATCCATTACCGGACCAACAGCCATGACCGCTTCGGCAAGGACGGCGTCGAGCGGTCGGCGCAATCTTTCAGCCGCTTGCCTGATTTGTTCGTAAAGAGCCTCCGGCAAGCTCAACGTGACTTCATGAACGCTCATTGGTTACGCGACCTCACGGTTGTGCTGCGAGTGTACTCCGCGCCATCGTCGTGTCAAAACGTATACGCGCGTATGTCGCGAGTAATTTCTCGGGTTGGGTTGGAGTATACCCACCAACCCGCAATGGTTGTTCCTGGTATACCGGGCCAAACCCTAACCAATATCGTTTTTCCTCAAACGATTCGTCACGTCTCAGGTTCGCCTTCCAAGACTTGCTCAATCGCGTCGAAGTTGTCGCCCGGTGCATCGCCAAGCGAGCGCGCCAGCGGAACCTGAAGCTTTGACGCTGCCACGTACATCGGCACCAGATGCGGTGCCGCCTTCGTCATCATCTCGAGCGCACGCTTCACTCCAGCCGCATCACCACGACGAACAGGCCCCGTCAACGCCGCGGGCAAACCCATCGCTTCGACATTGTCCGCCACGCTTCGCAAGAGCGGTCCAAGCATCTTTGCCGCCGTTTTCACGTCAACGCCAGCGCGACCAAGCAGATCCACTCCGCCCGCTGCCAACGCTGCTGCACCGTTCGCCACAAGGCCCGCCGACGCGTGATACAGCACGCGATCGAGTCCCTTGATCGTACGCGGCGTCATGCCGAGCTTCTTTCCAAGAGCCTTCGCCGCACGCACTGCACGCGCATCGCCATCGACATGAAGCTGCCCGCGCTCGAGTGATGGCGTGCGATCTTTCGACGCGAACGAGATCATCGGATGCATCTGCGCAACTGCCACGTGCGCACTACGCAAAGGCGCGAGCGGCTCGGGCCCGAGCGCTCCCGCACAATGCACGACGACGACTTGACGATGCCCCAAAAGACGCGCGTCACGTAGGCGTTGCGCAAGTGGCAACAGATCACGATCACGAACGGCAAGAATCACAAACGGCGCATCGATTGGCTTCGAGGGCAAACCTTTTCGTAACGCTCGTAATGTCACGTTGATGCCGACATCGCGCAGCGCCCTCGACAAACCCGCCCCGACTTTGCCGGCTCCGATGATGTACACGCTGTCCAA
>JANORL010001388.1:0-5947 GCA_031415295.1 Polyangiaceae bacterium
GGTTGCACACGTTCAAGCCGCGGGCGAAGGTAAATCACTAGCTCGCCACCGCCGATCGTTTACCTCGGTGCAAAATCGACTTTGTCGTTCACTATCCTCGTCAAATCTCCCTCCGTGTCCGCTGTTCGCCACCGCCTCTGACACGATCCTGCACACCGTCCGTGACGCGCGGCCCGTGTCGCGCTAGAGCTGTCCCCCTGTCATGTCCGAGTCTCAGAACCACCAAGATCCGTTTGGTTTGTCCGGTACGACCATCGAAGGCAAGTACCGCATCATCAATGTCATCGGCGATGGTGGCTTCGGCGTCGTGTACCGCGGCGAGCACATAGGTTTTGGCGAAAGCATCGCGATCAAGTGTTTGAAGCTGCCTGCGGAACTCAGCGAGAAAAATCGCGCGCAGTTCTTGGAACAACTGCGTGAAGAAGGACGCTTGCTGCACCGTTTGTCGCGGGTGACATCGGGCATCGTACAAGCGTTGGATGTCGGAGCGTTTGTTTCGCCAAACGGGACGTGGGTGCCGTATTTGGTGCTGGAATGGCTCGAAGGAGAAACGCTCGGCGAGTTTCTCAAAGGGCGCAGCCAAAAGCCGGATGCCGGCATGGAAGTGACCGAAGCGGTAGCGCTTCTCGAACCAGCGGCACGTGCACTTGCGGTGGCGCACGGACAGAAGATTGCGCATCGTGATGTGAAGCCAGCGAACTTGTTCGTGACGAACTCCGGTGGCAAACGCACGGTAAAAGTGCTGGATTTCGGCATCGCCAAAGTGCTCACCGAACACGCGAGTTTTACTGAAGCGTTGGCCGCGACGAAGCAAGCTCCGACCGCGTTTACGCCGCGTTATGGTGCGCCCGAGCAGTTCAACAAGCAGCGAGGTGCGTCCGGGCCATGGACCGACGTGTTCGCCTTCGCGCTCGTGTTTGTCGAACTCGTCAGCGGTCGCAAAGCGCTCGAAGGTGACGATCCCACCGAACTCTACGTCATGGCCGCCGATCCGATGATGCGTCCGACCGCCCGTGCGCGTGGGGCCAACGTTCCGGATGCCGTCGAAAAAGTCTTGGAAAAAGCGCTCAGCGTCGAGCCAAAACATCGGTATCCCGATTGTGGAGCTTTTTGGGATGCAATCGTGGCTGCCGTTGCTGAAAGTCGCGGGACACGACAATCGTCTGCGGGGGTTGCCGTTCCTGCCGTCGCAGCAAGTGACGCGAATGCCGACAGTTTGCTCACGACCGCCGAGTTTGCCGAAAAGAAACACTTGGGTGTGGCAACGGAAGGTGCTGGGAAAGTCAGCATTGGGTCAGGGTCGGGCGAACTCGACAGAACAGAAGCTGATCCCACTCGAAAGCTGACTCCAAAACCCAACAAGGGAACGTTGCCTGTTCGCGATGCCGATCCGATGGCCGAAACGCCGCTCGGTCAACGTGTGCAGAAGCCTGTTTCTTCAAAGAAACCAGCTCCGTCGCCCGAATTAAAACAAACGTTGCCTGCGGCTGGCAGTGCAGCTCCATCGGAAAAAGATCCAACCCTCGATACGACGTCGACGGGGATACAAGAAAAACCCATTTGGCCGTGGCTCGTGGGTGCCTTGTTGATTGGTGGCGGAGCGCTTGGGTATACGCTGCTGACCATGGGGTCGTCTCCCGACAAACCGACACTCAAGCCTGTGGCGAGCGTCGTACCGTCTGGAAAAACCAAATCCGTACCAAGCAGCGATATTGCACCGGTCACGAGCGCCATGGCGAGCGCCCTTCCGAGTGCTAGTGCGGCGCCATCGGCATTAGCACCGGTATTTGTCGCTCCGACAGATATGAAGTTTATTGCTGCGGGTAAAACGAAACTCGGTGAAGGTCCGACGACGCGCGAGGTCACGATTTCACGCGGATTCTACATTGATCCCACGGAAGTGACGGCTGCCCAATATGGTGTGTGTACGACGTGCCCGCTTTCGAATGTCATCGTATTGCCGCCGGAAAGCGAATCGTTTATCAAGCAACTCGCGGCGGTGGCTGGAGCGGCGACGAGTGGTGATGCGGGGCCGGAGGACGACAAACTTGATTTGAAAACTTATGCAGCGGGCTGGACGCCTAAATGTAATCAAGGTCGTCTTGATGCTGGGGATCATCCGATGAATTGCGTCACGGTTGCCGCGGCGGAAGCGTATTGCCGATTTCGCGGTCGACGTTTGCCCACCGAATCGGAATGGGAGTTTGCGGCCCGCGGCACGTCGGGGCGGAGTTTCCCTTGGGGCAATGAAGTGCCGAATTGCAATCGAGCTTGTTTCGATCGAAATGGAAAGTGCTTGGATGGGGGTGAAGGCGCGACGACGTGTGCTGTGCAAATGCGACCGAAAGACCGAACACCCGAGTTCATTTACGATATGGGTGGCAACGTTGCCGAATGGACTGCCGATGGATACGCGTTGTCGCCGCCTGGAGGTATTGATCCGAAAGGTCCTCCGGGAGCAGCTTTGCGTGTTGTTCGGGGTGGAAGCTTCTTGGAACTCGCGTCTCACGTCAGCACGACGTTTCGTATGGGCGCTGTTCCCACGATGGCGCACGTGACGATTGGCTTTCGGTGTGCCGCAGACGGGCCGCCCGATGTGCCTCCTGCTGCGCCGAGTGCGTCTCCGACGCCGTAAATGTCCGCGGTTTTCAGCGAACATTCAAAAAAACCTCCATGTCTTGAAATTTATCCTGCCCTTCGGACGAACTGTGGCGCGAGGATGCAGTTCACGCCCATGACCCCCAATGTCCCTGTTCCGAAAGAGGTGCCTGTGTTGGCGCCGATTTCGCCAGAGGAAACAGCGGCGCTACGACAGGTTGTCGTGGCGGTGGTGGCGTGTGTCCTGAATGAGCGTCGGGATCATCCTGACGTTGAGGATTGCACGCATGAAGCGCTTTCGCGTGCGTTCGCCGGACGAAGCCGTCTTCGCGAGGGCGAACCGTTTCGGCCTTGGGTCATTGGTATTGCTCGCCATGTGGCGCTCGATGCCCTCCGAGGTCGTAAACGAGCACGGCGATATGAAGCGCAAGTACCCGCATCGGCAGATGATTCTGCTCCGGTGTGGCTCGATTGGGTCCCTGACCCGACGCCTGGTCCCGAGGAACGAACGGCGAGTGCCGAACGAGCAGTACGTCTCGAAAAAGCACTTTCGACGTTCCCCGACGAACAGCGCCGGGCACTCGTGTTGTTTCACGTCGAAGGCGTGGGATATCATGACATTGCAAAACGTCTCGGCGTTCCATTAGGAACTGTCGCGACGTGGCTCGCGCGTGGCCGACGGCTACTCGCGGAATCGGTTGGCGAATGATTCTGGTCGCATAACAAGGAGCTTCGAGTGGCAACGATGGACGACTTGGACAAACTTCCGCCGGATCTCGTATGGCAGCAAGATGGACACCTAGCGGACATCGTGCTTTCGAGTATCGCGGATGGTGAAGCAGACATCGTCCCACTTGAAGCTTCTTCTCATCTCGAACATTGCGAACACTGCATTACCCGGTTTGGCGCGGAAGCATTGCTTTCGAAATACGCGGGTGAACTTTTGGCTGAAGTTTCGGGCGTGGCGTTCCGCGTTCCAGCGGTCGTGCCGCCGCGTTCGGTTCGAGCTGCAACGGCTACAGGTTTTGCGAAATTGCCGAAACACGCGCTTTGGGGCGCGTTATTTCTCGCAGCAATTGGAGCATTGCCGGTTCTTTTGAGCCCTGGGCAGTGGCGCATTGCTGATTTCACAGAAATCTTGGGTCGATCGATTGTGATGCTTTCGCGTGGCGTGGTGCTTGTCGCGAAGAGCGGATCATTTACGGTGCTCGTTTGGGCGTCCGCGATGATTCTTCTGGTTTTGGGTCTCGTCGTATCGCGCGTTGCGCGTCCGGGACTCGTGAATGGTTTGGTCGAAGAAGGGAGCGTCTGAGATGCGATTTCAAAGAGGTTCGTCTGGGCTGAGTGCGCTGGTGAGTCTTCTTGCTGTATTGACCGTGACGGCAACTGCCGGCGCGACAATCGAAAAAAGGGGTGAATGGCCCGCGGAAGACAAAAAGATCTCTTTGGATATCGATCACGTCGGACAAGAAGAAGCCATCAAACGATTGGCAGAAGAAGCCGGTTGGAGCGTCATCGTCAAGGGAATGGGGGACGAGAAGACTTCGCTTCATGTGAAAGATCAATCGGCGGAAAAAGTATTGGGGGTACTTTTGGCCGAAGGCAATTGGATTGCGCAGCGCGACGGAACGCTCATTTCGATATCGCGCAATTTGAATCCGAATAAGGATCCATTGGTTGCGCCCATTGCTGCGGTGCCGATGACTCCGCCCATTGCTGCGCCGGTCATTACCGCGACGCCCGAATTGCCACTACCACCTATCGTGCCTCCGCCACTTATGGGAGCGCCGGCAAAACCAGACATAAAATTAAAAATTTCATTAAATTCAGAAGACGCCAAAGATTCGCTGAAAGATACCGGTAAAGATCGCGAAGTTTTCGGCCAAAACCTCGTGATTGGCAAGGACGAGGTTGTCCGGGACGTCCAATTGGTTGGGGGATCGCTCGTTATCAAGGGTACCGTGACGGGTGATGTGAATGTCGTTGGTGGCATGGTGGAGCTCGAGTCGGGTTCCCGGGTCATGGGCGATATCGAAGTGATGGGGGGATCGGTTGATGTCAAGACGGGAGCGCGTATCGATGGCGACACGCAAATCGTCGGTGGGCATCTCGAGCGTCAGGAGGGGGCGATTGTGCACGGCAATGTGTCGACGCGTATCAAGGGCGAAGATGAGGTTGAAGAGGGTTCGTCGGGGATGGGGGCGCGGATGGCGCGAGAAATGGGAGAATGCACGACGGCGGGAGCGTTTATGTTTGCGCTGGGAGCCGTATTGATTGCACTCTTTACGAGGCGTTCGGAAAGCATCAAAGTTGAATTTGCGGCGCGGCCCATGCGTACCTTTGCCCTGGGCATTGCTGGGTTCTTTGGTAGCCTCTTGGTACTTGCCGCGATGTGCGTGACGGTGATTGGAATCCCGTTTGCCGCGATGGGTCTCTTGCTCGGTATTTTTGCAGTTTTTGCGGCCATGACTTCGATTCTGGAAGTCATCGGCCGAGCGTTGATAGGTCACAAGACAAAAAATGAATATGCGCACTTGGCACTTGGTTGCGCGCTTTTCGCCGTGGTCATGATGATTCCCGGCGTGGACGACATCGCGAAACTCGTGCTGATGTTCGTCTCGATTGGTAGTTTGGTCGCGACGCGTGTGGCAGGCTTGATTCCCGAGCGGAAAACTGGACAAACCATGTCCGATGCGCATCCGTATCGCAGCGCCGAAGCCGTTTAACGGTACTGGTTCGATTGCCGGTGAGACAGGGCGTCTTGGAAAAGGCGCCCCGTTTTCGTTTGTGCTCGAGGCTTTTGCGTCGTGGTCGATTGCCGTCGCGGCGTGTCAAGAAAAAAAAATCTGGACCTTGAATTTGTTCGTACGCGGCCCGTTTTACGACACCGTCGCTTTGTTGCTACGACAGTCTGGACAAACGTAACAGTTCTCCTGCATTTTGGATCGACGTGTTGGGCAACCGCACATCGATTTTTCACATGTGGAGGGATTTTGAAACGCACAAGCAGCGTACCGTTTTTCCTTGTCGCACTCACCGCGTGTATGGGCACCGCGTATGCGCAGGGGGCACCTACTGCAGGCCCGAAACCGCCGGGAGCACCTGATGCGAACCGACCAGCGACCATCTCGGGCGTGGTCCGTAACGCGTCGACTCAAGTCCCCGCGGTAGACGTTGTTGTCACCATACGGTCTGCTGCGCTCCCCGAGGGCGAACAGATTCAGGTGACGAATGCGAACGGGGCGTACACGTTCAAGAACGTTCCGCCTGGGACCTACACCGTGAGTTTCGACTCGACGGACTACAGGCCGAGCAGCCGGACCTTCACGGCAGGAGCAGCAAGCAAGGT
>JANORL010001389.1:0-4671 GCA_031415295.1 Polyangiaceae bacterium
CAAAATTGGTATGAATTGAAACACTTATTCACTTGCCTGGATTTTTGAACTTTGTGTTGTGAGCTTTTCTCCATCGTCGCCGTCTTCCGGTGCTTTCGCCTACCCCGCTGCTCCCTCTTTTCGTTTTTGTCTATATCAAGCTCATTGTTGCGAGGTAGACTCGGCCGCGATGAGGCCACACAGTACAAGCATCGAAACGCAGACAATCACGCGGACTTTTCGCCAAGTTCCGCTTCGTTACGGAATGGGCGTCAAGAGTTTCTTCGTGCTCTGGGGCTTGTTGGGACAGGTCGGGTGTGAATCCGCGGATGCGCAAGCTTGTCGGGACAACTACCTGAAGGCGCATGCGTTGATCAACGGCCAAGAGGCCAAAACCATCGAGACTGTTCAACCAGCGCTCGAAGCCGTGGAAAATGCCATTCCGCTGTGCAAGAAAGCGAACTTGCACAAGGAACTGGCGGAACTCGAGAAGGCCCAAAGAACACTGCAATCCAGCGCGAATCAGTTGCGCAGTTACGTTCCGCGCAAAGATTTGAGTCCCGAGGAATTGGACAAACTGGTCAAAGACGGCGATCCGAATTGCCCGAAGGGCCAATTGTACAATTACAAGAAAACCGACAAGCAAGTGAAGTGCACGGGACCACAGGTTGTAGCCTTTTCACGGGGACAAGCCGAAGAGTATTTCAAGAATCGAGGATTCAGATTAAAGGTCGAAGGAACGCATCTCGATGCCGAGTTTGGCCCGGAATCGTACCATTACGATTTTTCCGGTTCGGATGCTAATGCGAAAGCGCGGTGTCTTAAAGTGTCTGCGACGCTAGGCATGTCTTGGGAGGAATCCGTGTCCCGCGTGACGGGAGCACATCCCGCGGTACTGAAAAAGGGCGTTGCTGTACGGGCAGAGGACGGATCGAAATGGCCATTGGCGCATATCGACAGTGAAAAACAGGCCGTGTATACGCTTGGAAAATGTGGGGAGTGACGACGGAAAATATGAATTGATTTCTGCGCGTCGGGCGGCCTTTGGGAACTGATATCGCGGCGCTCGTTACGGCAAGATCATTGACTTGCACACGCCAAGCGCGCAATACGGCCGCGGCGCGGGGTTGCATTGGAAGCGTCTTCGTCCCACGCAACCAGCAAATGGCGCCCCTCGGGCGATCCGACGGTCGAGATGCTCGCATTGATTGTAGTTCCGGTATCCGCCTCGATGGAGGCAGCTGCGAGCACATCTCCGTTTTCAGCGAGAAGCCGCACGTCGATGAGACCACCAAGATTCTTGGTCATGCCTTGCATTACGAGGACGGGCAGATCACCCAGCGTGGTTAATGCAAAGGGAACTCCCACGACGCCGTAATCGAGGTGAATGGGTTTGGCGAGTGTTGGTGTGCCTGTTGCATCGAGGCGCATGAGGCGAATTCGTCGCTCGAACGGGCTTTGGAATGGGATCACTTCCCACGCGATCCACGCCCCAGACACTGATTTTGCTGTGTGCACCTGAAAGACGTACCCATCTGCCTCGGTGTATTCGCCGCGAAGAACGGGCACCGCCCCGAGTTTGTCGAGCGAAACAATTTGTATATGAATGGGCGGGCCATCCGCGAACTGATCGGTGAGGCAATGGCCAAAAGGTCGGCCATTCGACATGGCCACGAGAAATCCGTCGGCTACCGGAACAGCGGACGCTGACAATCCGGCATAGGTGGCGCATGCGAATGCTTGGTCGAATGCAGCTGATGTCACGGGTGACGTTATCCGCGCCAAACCAAGATGTTGCAGCTCGTCGGTCACTTTGCGATGAAATCCGGCGAGCCATTCCGGCGCGCGATGGGTGACGAAGAGCGGGTAGCCATGTGCCAGGTCATCGAAAAACTGCCCTTGTGCGCCGGCGACGCCGGCATTCGGAAACCACACAACCATGCCTTTCGAGACATTTTCATTGTTGGGCATATCGGTCGTGAGCATGGAAAAGCGGCCATTCGCTCCTGGACCAACGACGAATCCTTCATTTGCTCCGTGAAGAGCCGAAACGCCAAGGTTCTGCGGCCAGGTTCCCCAGGGATTGTCCATAACAATACTGGTGGCGTAATAGGGTTTGGTCGCACCGTTGGGTCGTTCGAGGAAAGTGACACCTACCTGGGAACCATCATTTTGAATAGGCACAATTCGTGGCCACAACTGCTCCCATCCAGGCGTGGAGGGGTCCGACGAAATGGGTGCGCCGTCCATAACGAGTTTGTCACACGTTGCCGGAGATGAACCACCTCCGGTGCTCGATGAGCCGCCTGCATCGAAAACCGCAACGAGGGATTGCGGATCGGCGGGCGTACCGCATCCGTTGAGCAGGAAAAACGTGGCGCCAAAAAAAGTCAGAAAATGGAGGGGATGGCCGAGCATGGTTTAGATGTTACGCCATCGCGCGTTTCTCGTATACAAATTCTCCGCAAGGTATGCGGAACGAGATCTGCGAGAGCTTGAACGATAGTCAAGACGTCTCAACGCCAACGCCAACGCCAACGCCAACGGCAGCGCCGACGACCACGAAAAAGCGCGGGGTATATTGAGGCAACGGAGCACGTATAGGGGCGGTGTGCGAGGGGAAGTATCGAGGGGGACGACGTAGATCGCGACCAGCACCCTACATGAGGGCCTACAAGATCGTCTCGCATTGCAGGCAAACTCGATCGGACAAACTTTTTTCTTGAACGACAGTTTGTCAGTGCTAAGGTGCGTCCGTGCGCTTCGCCAAACCATATCGCTTCGTAGGTACAAACGATGCCATTTTTTCGCTTCCCAGGCTCACCGTAGCGTGCTAACGTCGTCACATGACCACGACCGTTCCCGGGCTTCATGCGGTCAAACCCTCACGTGCCGCTCGTGTCGTTCATCGCGAACGTCACGAACGTCGCGAGTTGCTCATCGATCTCAGCGATGACCCCACCGAGTATCCCGATGGCGAACCCATGTCTCGAGACCCGGTAGAGAACGATATCGCCCTCAAGCTGCAACCTGTGGTCGCGCGCCATCAGGCCGAGCGCGGTATCGTTTGTTTTACCGGATCCGATGCATTCATCTATTATCGCAAGGGCGACAATAAGGCGTGCGTCTCGCCAGACCTTTACACCTTGCCGGGTTTGCCGCCAAGTGCCTGTCCGCGGAAAGTGCCGGGAAGCAAGGACGAAGGATGCTGGAAAACGTGGCTTCTCGGCTTCGTTCCCAATTTTGGCCTCGAAGTGAAGGCGTTCGGCAATCCGCGCAAAGATGAACTGCAGTCACCGAAACGCCACGATGCTTTGGGGACCAAGGAATTGGTCATCTTCGACCCGTTCGCCTCCCGACGTAGACGACCACGCAAACGCTTTTGCGTGATGCGGCGAGACGAATCTGGCAACCTCGTCACGGTGCTCGAAACGAACGATGATCGCGTGTATTCGCAGGAGTTCGACGCGTACATCGTGGCCGAAGGCGAAGGTGATGAATCGCTGTTGCGGCTCGGTCTTGGTCCGAATGGAGAGAGACTCTTGCCGTTCGATTCGGAACTCATCGAGATGGCGTCGCAACGCGCAAACCAAGAAGCGCATTTGCGTCAAGAAGAAACTCGTCGAGCTGACGAGCAAGCGCGCATGAGACAAGACGAAGCGTTACGCGCTGACGAGCAAGCGCGACGTGCTGACGAGCAAGCGTTACGCGCTGACGAGCAAGCGTTACGCGCTGACCACGAAGTGCGCATGAGACAAGAAGAAGCGTTACGTGCTGACGAGCAAGCGCGACGCGCTGACGAAGCGAAACGCGTCGCCGAAGAGGCAGCACGGCGTACCGCGGAACTGGAGGCGGAAATTGCGCGCTTGCGCGCCGCCACGAACCCAGGCCCCAAACGCGGGGCCAAAGGCAACAAGTCGTCTCGGTAGCCAGCCAGATACTTTCCGTCCACGGGCGCTTTGAATTGCCAATTCGCACCCGCAGTCACGGCGTTCGCGGTGTCATAATCTTTCGCGTGGTAGTTGATGCTCTTGCCGAGCGACGGAAATGTTTCACTTGGGAACGGTTGCTGCAATTCGAGGCGATATCGCGCCCTGATCTGACCTTTCAGCGATTCGAGTATCGATATCGCTGAAGTTTGCATTCAAATCCGCGGCGGTGAGTGCCTCTCCCTTCATCCACGTCTTTGGCACGTTAGTGTAGGCGACGGCAGCGCCCGCGAGAATGGCCAGCGGAATGCCAATGGCAAGCACACGGCGCTTGATACGGGCCGGAATCTCGAAATCGATAACCACCATTTTGATTTGCATAACAAACTCCTTGCGGTGGCAGGTCGGATCGCTACCAGACCACCCTGGGTCGTTTCCATAGTCATTTTTTCAAGAGCTCACCGCCAACTCGCCGCTTGCATTTTCTGGCGCTCTGGGGCAAAACAGCCGCATGGTGTTCGCAGACCTGAAGAACGACTTCGTTTTCCGCCGCATTTTTGCGACACACCCCGAAATCCTTCGCGGCTTGCTGAACGACTTGCTCGAACGTACCGGCGATCGAACGATCGAGTCGCTTGAATACTTGCCAAGCGAGCAGTTGCCGTTGGTCTCCGGAGCGAAACTTTCCATATTGGATGTTCGGTGCAAGGATCAGCGCGGGACGATGTTCGTGGTCGAGATGCAATTGATCCACATGTCGGGG
>JANORL010001390.1:0-2328 GCA_031415295.1 Polyangiaceae bacterium
CCGATGTCGATGGCCCGCTGAAAAACCTTTATGGCGCGCTGGCGGAAGATCTGAAGGATCGACTCAATGCGTGGGACGAGGCCCATGCGCCAGAGTTGACCGGTCCATTCTTCGATACGATTCGAGCATTTGCCTCCGGTATGGAAGCAGCCGGGGAGATTGCGGAGCAGTATCGCGACACGATGAAAACAATCGTGCACGGCGCGTCGCGTATCGGCATTGGATTCGTGCCGTTTGTCGGGCCCGCATTGGATTTGTGCGAAGCGGTGACCGGCAAAGAATGGTGTTTGCCGTCGGGAAAAACGCTAACCACCGGCGAGCGCATCTTTTCGGGAATTGGGTTTGGCGTAGGAAAGGTCTTCAAGGTTTGGAAAGGCGTCAGCACGGCGGCGATTTCTGCGGAAGGGAAAGCGGTAGCGGCGGGTGTGGCGGCGCTTGGGCCCGACGTCCTCGAGGTATTGGCAAAGGCAAGGATCCAAAAGTGGAAAACGCTCACGCGGGGATCGATCACCGCCGTCGAGAAGCTCGAAAATGACTGGGAAGTGACGAGCCTTCTTGCCCTGATCCAAAAAAAGAACCACAAGGTGCTCGCGATGGGCGATGGGACGAGGGATGTTCTCGGGTTCGTAAAGGATGCCAATGGCAATTGGCCGAAATCCGCTGACTTTTTGACCGTTTCGCCTCAAGGCGGCTTCATCATCACCGAAGCCAAGTTTCCACGCAAAGCACTCGAAGAGAGGCCTGCTGGGGTTGACTGTTTCGGGGCTCTCCAGCAATTAACGACCAGTATGGAGTATGCAGTCAAGAAAGGTGTAGCCCAAGACGTCGAAGTTGTGCAGCTTGTGTTCCCCAAAGGAGCCGTTTTGTCGGTCCACACGGTCGAGAAAACGACAACCACGTTTCACTACACAATCAAGAATGGATACCTGCTCAAAGATGGCCAACGTATCCCCATGCCCGGAAAACCCAAGTTTTTCGTGACGGTTCTCGAACTGGAACAACCATGAGCATGCCCCAACAAGCCGACTTGTACGCGTTGGTGGACGAAGCCAACGTGGACGAGGCCTATCTGGCCTCTTTGTCCACCCTTTACGATCCGGCCGTGGTGAACGAGCCCAAACGACACCGATACGAGTTCGACGTCACAACGGAAGGATCTTCGCTCGAGGAGCTACTGACTGTGAAGCGTGAATCATCCCGTCGCCGACATGTCGGCACACACATTCCCTTCCTCACGCGGTCGCGGAACGGGATCCTCGATGTCATTCTCACGGCCAAACGCTTGCGTGGCCGTAGTGGAAGCCGAAATTACCTGCTGAGCGTCAAGCAAGCTGACATCCTGCCGCAAAGTTTCGGAGTCCCGGCGTCTTGCGACAAGTTGTCCATCCCTGCGGGCGCAGCGATTCTGGGGCCCATTTGGCAGGAGCATATGGATTATGTCTTCCTGGCCATGTGTGCTCCGGACGCGCACTCCCGCGTCAAAATGGGTGTCTACAATATGCTGGACAAATCCTACGGTATCGATCTGAACGCAATCGGCACCGGTGGTTGGCAGGCTCCGCTCGAGATGGCGGCGACGTACCACGGCAATCACGAGGTGGCGCGGGACCTCGCCTTTTCTTGGATCGACCTCCACGAGCATCGCCCTATCGACTCCGTTGTGCATCTGTCGCTCGACGAACTCATCACGCGGGTCGAAGCGGCGCCTAGAGAAACCTCGATCGGGATCTCGTCGCAAGCAGAACATGTCGTCAAGCACGGTCTCGACGAGTCGAATGCGTGTACGCTCGAGTTTGGTCAACGAACAGTATTAAACTGCGTTTCGCCGCGTCCGCGTTATCCCGAGGACGACGACCTGACCCGCGAACACGTCCTGGCCACGCTGCAAACCCCCAGCGAAACGCTGCTCCAAGCGCTCGAAGCGGCTGCCGCCCCCGATGCAGAATGGCTCGAGGCGGAAGACCAAGCGCTCGACGTGCTCACGGCCCCAGAAGGGGGCGAACCATCGGGCTGGCGAAGGTTGGATCGATTCGAGCATCGCTGCTTCCTCGAACAACACGCGCCCTATCATGTCCGCCGTCTCCCCAATGGCGGCGTGATGCTCGCGACGCACCCCTACCGATACCTCTGGCCCCTCTGGGCCCGCGCCTTGGACCTGCTCGGCATTCGCCCGCAAACGACATAGCTGCGGCCAGCCACAACCCGGCGGTCGGTCACGCTGCCACGTCATACCTTTATACACAGCGGGAATCTTCCGCCCTTGCACGCCGCAATCGATGAACTCCAAACGTTCGAAGCCATCAACCCGCACGGAAGGACAATGGCTCG
>JANORL010001391.1:0-3567 GCA_031415295.1 Polyangiaceae bacterium
GTCGCCCGGTTGAGCGCTTAGCGCTCAACCTTAGTCAGGAAAACTGTCGACAAGCGCTACGCGCTTTCGCCAGTTTCCCTCTACCCAGTTGACGATGGGGCTGCCGCCCCAAACCCCGCCGGATGAGAGAATGGTTCACAGCAGGCATGGGGGTTTGGGGGCGTAGCCCCCATCGTCAACTGGGTAGAGTGCAAGAGTCGGGTCGCGAAGCGAGCCCGACGAATGCACTGACAAGGGCCGTTCGAGCGTAAGCGAGAACGTGCCCGGCTTTCATCGCAGGGGGGTTAGGGGGTGAGGCGCGGTACGCGCTGACTGGACAACGGGGTTTGTCCTTCTCCCAGACGTAAAACGTGCTGTGCAAATCCCGTCACGGCTTCGTTGTGCACGGCGGCGATGATGCGTCGGTTGCGAGAAAGCCGGCGCAAGAGAGCGTCGAGTTCCAGAACACTGTCGGTATCAAGGTGAGCTTCGGGTTCGTCAAGGACGATCAGTTTGGCATCACGAACCAGGGCGCGAGCGATCATCACGCGGCGTGCTTGGCCTCGGGAGAGCGACGCGACACGTAGGGACAACAAAGCTTCGTTCGTCGACGCGCAGGAACGAAGTGCCGACAAGAGGCCCACCGAATCCAGTGCCGCGAGTACGCGTTCGCGTGGTGCGTCTTTGTCGAACGCGAGCAAGGCTTGTTCGATGGTCGCTTCCGGCGGTTCGAACGGTCGTTGCGAGACGAAGGCGATGCGATCGCCACTGAGTCGCGCCATCTCGTTGGCTTCGCGATCGCCGACCAAGATGCGTCCCGAGACCGGTGAAATCAGACCGAGGAGCAAGTAGAGCAGGGTGGTTTTTCCCGACCCATTAGGCCCGAGCACGGCTAAACTTTCGCCGGCGGGCAAGACAAACTCGAGGTCGAGCAAGGGTCGAATGCGGGGGGGCATCGTTGCGGTATCGAATCGTTGCGGGTACGAAAATGTCACGTGTTCGACGCGAATTTCGCCGGCTGGATCAAGGGGCTCCGCGGGGCGCGGCAAGGCTCGATCACGCGTGGCAGCGTTGTGCTCCGCAACGAGGTCCGCCATCGATGCGAGTTCGTTTCGGGCGGCGAAAAAATTGGTCACACCAGCGAGAAACATTTGCAGCGTTGGAGCGGCGGAAAGAACGAGCAGGAACGTTCGATAGATATCCCGTTCGCTCGGTAGCTGATTCGTTTGTGTTGAAAGAATCGTCGTCCACACGAGTGCTGTGGTGACAGCCGCGATGACCGCGCCCCAAGAAGCGAGCGCGTTGGTTTGTCGAGCACCGAGTTCAGTACGAGACAAACTGATGACATCGTGTCGAAGTTGATCGACGAAGGCGTGACCGCGTCCATGCGCGACGAGTTCGACGGCCCCGGAAAAACCAGCGTCGGCTGATGCGAGCAGTTGCCGCGTACGTTCGAAGACGCGTGACCAGGCAGATTCCACACGACGCGACGAGAGCATCGTGACGGCACCTCCCACGAGCCCAGCAGCGATGAGTGGTGGGAGCACTGCGGGACCCGCGCTGACGGCGATCATGGCGGTCACAACGGGCAAAGCGAGTGCGGAAGCGAGAACAGCAGCCACACCGTCGACGGCCCATCCGACGAGCATCGGGAGGCCGGTTGCGAGGCGTGCCGATTGGATTTCCGCGGGTGGCATGAGAATCACGTCACCGTGTTCGAGTGGCGCGGTGTAGATTTCGACCACGCGTATGCGCACCAAACGCGCGAGAACATCGGCGGCACGAGCGCGGATCAGGCTGAGCGCT
Source organism: Polyangiaceae bacterium (assembly GCA_031415295.1). Classification (GTDB taxonomy): domain Bacteria; phylum Myxococcota_A; class Polyangia; order Polyangiales; family Polyangiaceae; genus Polyangium. The sequence goes on from JANORL010001391.1 coordinate 1,786, forward strand.
CCGGCACTGATGAGGACCGCTGCAGCGGCGATTCGACCGCGGTCTCCAATCCAAACCGCAGCCAGAGGCAAGGCGAGACGCTGGGCAAACGCGGCGCCCGTCACGATCGAAAGACTCGTTCCGCAGCCTTTTAACAACGCAAGGCCGGAAACGAGTGCGGATCCGAGCATGCGGGAGGGCAACGCTTCCGTTGCTTCCGTTGCTTCAGCGGATATTTCAGGTGACGAACTTCCCACGCGGCCGGGACAGCTTGTACCATCGCTTGGGCGGGCTTGTCGCTTTTTGACATTCCGCGCGAGCCATCATGATCAAGCTATCTTCATCCCGTCGTTCACGCCATTTTACTCGATACACGTCTTTGCTCGCGGCCATAACGTCGATGAGCCTAGGATTTGCAGCCTGTAGTCGGACGCCGTTCGATTGGAATGGAGTCGAATCACCCGGGTCGGGGCCTGGCGCAGGCGGTGATGCAGGTCAAGCGGGGCAGGGTGGCCAAGGCGGCGGATCTGGCGGGGGAGGTCAAGGCGGCGGTACTGAATGTATGGCTTCGCAGCAATGCGTCGATAACGATCCTTGTACGACGGACGCCTGTAATTCCGGAATTTGCGTCAACAGTCCTCGCGACGATGACAACGATGGTTTCCCGCCATTCTTGTGTGGTGGTGGCGATTGCAATGACATGAATCCGCAGGTTTTTCCAGGTAATACTGAAAACTGCACGGATGGTGCGGACAACGATTGTAATGGTGTTGCGGATTGTGCCGATCCGGTGTGTAAACAAGCGCCGAAGTGTGGTTGTATTCCGGCGCCGGGCGGGGAAGTGTGCAACAACGGAATCGATGACGATTGCGACCAAGTCGTCGATTGTTTCGACGCCGAATGTCAAGGCACGCCGGCGTGCGGATGTTTGCCGAACGAAACGTCCACGTGTGACAATGGATTCGACGACGATTGCGATGGAACGATCGATTGCGACGACAGCGATTGCGTTTCGTCGACGAATTGCACATGCCAAGCAGTTACTGAAGATTGTGGCAATAAAGCGGACGATGATTGCGATTTGCTCATCGATTGCGCGGATCCGGAATGTAGCGGCGTATTCCCCTGCGTGTGTATGCCTCCGGGCAAACCCGAAGTGTGTATGGGTGGCTTCGATGAAGACTGCGACAAACTCATTGATTGCGCCGATCCGTCGTGCCTCGTTTCGCCAGCTTGTCAGAATTGTACGGCCGAAGTTTGCAATGACGGAATCGACAACAATTGCGACAACAAGATCGACTGCGCGGACTCGGCCTGTTTCTTTGCGCCGAACTGTTTGCCCAAACCGGAAATATGCAACAATGGCATCGATGACGACAACGATGGATTTATCGATTGCCAAGATACCGATTGCGCGAACAACCCCATTTGTGTGCAACAACAAGCGAATTGCTTGTCACCGAGACTCATTCCTGGGTCGGGTACGTACATTGGCGATACCACAGGCAACGTGAGTGAAACAAAGGGCGCTTGTGGAGGTGACGCAGGCGAAGCGGTTTTCTATTTCGTGCTCGCCGATCCTGCGCATGTAGTGCTCGATTCGGTCGGTACGTCGTTCGATTCGGTGTTGTATGTACGCACGGGCAAGTGCAATTCTGGAAAAGAAATTGCGTGCGACGACGACAGTGGTGGCATTCAATGGGCAGCCAAGGTAGAATTTACGCTGCTTTACCCGGGCACCTATTACGTGTTCCTCGATGGGTATACCATCGATCCGATGTTGGGTGCTAATGAAGGGCCGTT
>JANORL010001392.1:0-3479 GCA_031415295.1 Polyangiaceae bacterium
GCCGTCGATGGAGCCCGAGGGGCCCGAGCGATGGCAATTGCATTCAATGATTGCGGAGATTCTGCGCAAAGACGAGGACCGCGACACGGTCATTACACGAATGACGAATTGGTTTGTTGAGAAGATGTCCAATCGCGAGAATCACGCGGACGTCAATGCCGAACAGAATGCGCTGGTGTGGTGGTTGGAAGTCTTGCCAAAGCGAGATTGGCACCGGGTAGCCCAGGCAGCGCAATATTACGTGCGGCATAGTCGTGTACCAATGGTTTGGCTCATGTTTGGTGGCCGCGCATTAAATCGGGAGGACGAGTCGCATCAACAGTTTCCCGTCATGCATATCCTTGCACAAATCATGTTGCGCACGGGAGACATCACGAAGGCAACCATCATATCGGACGGTTTGGTGGGACTGGCTATCAAGACTGACGAAAAACGCGCACAGATTGACGCTTGGCTTCTGGCCGCTGAGGTTCGTCAAAAAAAAGGGCAAACTGGAGAAAGCGCGCGTATGCTCGAAGCAGAAGTCTTACCGCGTTTGGAGGATCTTGCCGAAAAGGCCGTTGTCTGGAGCAGACTGTGCGAATTGTGGGAGCATGAAGAACTTTTCGACGAGGCGCTCGAAGTGCGTCAAAAGTTGGCGCAGTATTTCTTGGGGATTGGAGAGCGAGGGGGCCACGCAGCCATTCAAGTTGGCATTGCGCATATCTACATGCTGAAGAAACGTTATGATGATGCGCGGCGTTTGCTGAATGCGGCGTTGCCCGTATTTGAAGAATTTCGGGATTCGACGAACTTGTCTGCTGCATTGAAAGTGTTGGGCGACGTCGAACTGTATTCGGGGCATGCCGATGAAGCGTTGACCATCTACTACGATCGCGTATTGCCGACGTTGAAAAAGCAGGGTGATCGTCGTGATGTGGCGATTGTCTACAGCTCGATTGCCGCCGCGCACGAACGGAAACGAAACTATCCGGAAGCGCTACGCATTCGTCGAGGGAAAGTTCTTCCGATCATGGAGCAGTTTGGTGATGAACGATCCGTTGCAAATGAAAAATTCTCCATTGCCTCGAGTCTTGAAGCCCAAGGGGAGTTCGAAGCAGCGCTTCAATTGTGTCTTCAGGATGTCGCTCCAGTGTATGAGAAGTTCGGGCAAGAAGAGAACCTTGGGAAACTCAAGTATTTGGTCGCCTGTTTGTATTTGAAAACGGACCAGCCCGAATTGGCGCGCCAGGTTGTCATCGATGAGCTCCTTCCTTATTTTGAAAAGACGAAGGATGAGCACCACCAAGCCGTGGCCTATTCCATTCTTGCCGAGGCCACTCGTCTATTGGGCAATCCTGCAACAAGTACCCACATCACGGAGGAACGCGTTTGGCCGGCTTTGGAAAAGTTCGGCTCACCTCAAGAACAGGCCATTCTGTTTTATAATTGGGGAGTGTGGGCTGCCGATGCTGGCCAACATGGACGGAGTCTCGAACTGTTCAAGCGGGCAATGGATCTGCACGATGCTCACGATTTACCTGAATCCTGGGTCGTACGTCAGTATATCGGCCGAACACTTCGTCGTCGGAATCGCGGCAATGACCTTCCTGATGCGCGCGCGCATATCTCGCTTGCGCTTAACGAGGCCGAACAAGCCAATCATCCGAAGTGTGAGACATTGCGCCGCCTTCTACAAAATCCTGTCCTGGAACGGATTGAAATCAAAAACTTCAAAGGCATTCGGGAACTCGCCATTGACTTTACGCACCCCTCGGAACTCGGCGGCCAATGGACCTGCATTTTCGGCATCAATGGTGCTGGCAAAAGCAGCATTCTTCAAGCGATCTCACTCGTTCTGCTTGGAGACGAAGGTGCTCGCGATGCTGGTATCGACCAATTGAAACGTATGTGCCGTCGAGAAGTCGACCAACTTTCCGTAGCTTCAGCGTTTGCCCTGGGCGGCAAAGAAGCCGTAGCGGACCTGATCCGCGGCGCGCAGCATGATGCCGAGATCCATGCGACCGTTCGTATTGCAGAAGAACAACGAAAACTTTCCTTGTACATTTCCAAAGAGCGCGGCATTTATGACGATCCTTACCGCGCGCGGTTGGACGAATTCGACAAAATGCGGGCGTTTTGGCGTGAACGAGCAAAGGACCACGTGCTTCTCGCGTATGGTCCAGGACGAAATCTTTCGGATCCGTCCAATTCGAAACCCAATGAATCCATCGAATACCGTCGCCAAGTCACCCTTTTTGATCCGCTCGCCCATATTGCGAGCGCCGAAGCGTTGCTGCGCGACGAAAGCCACGTAAAACGTATTTACCCGCTTCTTCGCCAATTGCTCACGCGCATTCTGCACGAAACGCCCATCACCCTCGATCCCGATCGTACGGCATTACGTTTCAGAATAGGCAACGCGCGCCTGGAACCTACGGACTTGCCGGACGGATTTCGAGCCACAATCGCCTGGCTCGCCGACTTGTGCGCCACGTGGGACGAAAAGTCACCGGATGCTGCTAAAGAAAACGTTCCGTCGGCCATTCGAGGAATCGTTCTACTTGACGAAATCGATTTGCATTTGTACCCCGAGCTACAACGAGTGCTCGTGCCGCGACTTCGTCTCGCGCTTCCTGAAGTGCAATGGATTGTCACGACCCACTCGCCCCTGGTGCTGAGTGCTTTTGATAAGTCGGAAATCAAACCCATCCGATGGGCCGACGATGGTGGCGTTGGTCTTGGTGAACCACTCGACCGGCAAATTCTCGGGTATACCGCCAATGAAGTGTACGAGAATGTCATGGGTGTAAAACCCCGAAGTGAAGCGCTGGAGGTCAATTTCAGCGATTCACCGGAAGACAAGGCGCGGAAGAATTTGATTCTGGCGCAGTCTCCAAGCACGAGCGAAAAAGAAGCCCTCGCGAACCGAGACTACCGTCGCAAGCTGCTCGAGCAGCGTCGACAACAAACGAACGGCGACAAAAAAGCAGCGAATTCCTGACGGAGGGCCGCGGTGATTCAATACAAGCGCCCTAACGTGACGTTGCCGTGTTTGCGCAAGGCACGTAAAGCGGGAACAAGCACCGAGGATCATCGGCAAATCCTCGAACGGGATCCCAATGCTCGGCTCGAATTCGATGAGTGTTGGAGCAAGGAGCAGGTTCACGGCACATTACACGCGATGCAAGGGTGGGTGTGCGCATATTGCTTACGACGAACGGATCCGCGAAGCACGCATCACGTCGATCATTTCAGGCCCAAGCGTGGGGGATACTTTTGGCTCGCGTATGAATTTGACAATTTTTTCTGGAGTTGCAGCTTGTGCAATGAGCGCAAGGGCGATGATTTTCCTTCGTCAGCCGGGAGCACCAAAACCACATTCGACACCCGAAATGCCATGCACCTCGAAGAACGTTTGCTGATCGATGCGGTCCACGATCCCGTGGACGAATGGTTTGCTGTCGAAGTCGCAGATGAGAGCTTGCTTGGGGATGTGG
>JANORL010001393.1:0-11298 GCA_031415295.1 Polyangiaceae bacterium
CAAACGTCGCTCGGTGGGCCCGATTCCGCCGGTTTGGCCTGGTCACCGCACGGAATCATCGCCACGGGCGAACCCGATGGCAACATCTTGTTTTTTGATGCCGACGATCTCGCGCATGTCGGACATCTCAATCACGGTTTCTGCCCCAGCGGAATCTTTGCGCTCGAATTTTCGCCCGATGGCAATTGGCTCATTTCGGGAGGCAAAGGCGAAGGCAACGTCGCCATATCGACAGTGCCGGTTGGAACATTGGCCGATCGCGGATTCACGCGCGCCGCGCCTTTTCATCACGGTCCTGTACTCGGTTTTGCATTTCGGCCCGAATCACGTGAAGTCGCTTCGGCATCGAGCGATCGGACGATTGTGGTGTTTCAGCTCGACACGGGATCGCTCGTTACGCGCCTCGAAGGTCATACATCGGCCGTTGTGTATTTGGCGTTTTCCTTTGACGGCCGGTTGCTCGTCTCTCGAGCGCACGACGGGAGCGTCATTGTTTGGAGCTCCGATTCGTGGGAAGTCATCCTGCGTTTTCAGCACTTTCAGCCGAACACGCCCAATCCCGCATTTTCCCCCACCGCGCACATTTTGGTTCTTCCAACATCGTCGGGTATTGGTGTCGAATTGATATCGCTCGATATCCGTGCGCTGCTCGACCGACCGCCGACGGAAAAAACCATGCACACGATGACCGCGAAAGTTGTTTTGTTAGGAGAAGGCGGCGCGGGGAAAAGTTGTTTGGCATTACGTCTGGCAGAAGAACGTTATCACGAACAACCTCCGACCCATGCGATGCGATTTTGGACGATTTCGGCGGATCATATAGCTTCAGGACCCAGCACCGCGAAAAAAAATCAGCGCCGTGAAGTCGTCGTCTGGGATTTGGCGGGGCAGGACGAATATCGCTTGGTCCATCCATTATTTTTGGCTGACACGCAATTGGCCATTTTGGCGTTCGAGCCACGGCGCGGCAGTGCTGCAGAATCGGAAGTTGCCGCGTGGAATGATCATCTGCTCAATGATGAAGAACGTAGCAACCCTCCATGCCGCATTCTAGTGGGCACGAAAGTGGACGACGAACTGGTCCCCGAAGATCGCGAAGCCATTGAACGATTGCGTCAACGTACGGGTGCGCTCACGTATGTCTCCACGAGCGCCCGTAAAGGCCGCGGCGTAACGTTTTTACGCCAAACCATCGTTTCCAACATCGATTGGACCATCGTGGGACCAACCAGTCGCCCGGTGGTATTCGAGCGTATACGCGAACATATCGAACGAGTCCGACAAACGGGACGCATGATCTTGCCGCTGGCGGAAATCGAATCCGAAATGCATGCGCGTATTTCCAACGATTTCCTCGACGTCGACAAACCAACGATCGTGGCTGTAGCATTGCAACTTGCTCGACAAGGTTTCGTTGCGCTGGTGCGTTTGTCCGATGGTACCTTGGCGCTGATTCTGCACGTCGAACAGATTGCCCGTTACGCTGGGTCACTGGCGCTTCTCGCCAAGAAAAGCCCGCACGGCGTCCCGGCGCTCGAAATTGCGGCCTTGTTTGGTCCGGCAGCCCGATTTGCGGGAATAGCCAACGAAGAACGACTCCGCAAAGATCAAGAACTCGCGGTGCTCGATAGCGTCATTTCGCTGCTCATCGAACGCGGAATGGCTTTTTTGCACGAAGGGTTATTGGTTTTCCCTGGCGCATTTCCGTCGGAAAAACATGTTGATGCACCCAATGACCGGGTCCTCGTGCCGGCCATACGTTATGAAATGAGTCGTCCGGTAAACGACGTGTATGCATCGGCGGTTGCCGCCATTGCGTTATCGCGTCGTTTTGGACCCGCACGTCTAAGTGCAGGACGTGCTGATTTCGGTCGTCTTGACGAAGGTCTCTCTCGAATTTCTATCGAAACAGGGACCGAGGGGAAAATGCGCTGGGCCCTGGCGCTTGCATTTTCGTCGGAAGTACCCGACGATTTACGGCGTTTGCTGGCCGGATTTCTTGAGGATCACCTGAAGTTGTGCGGTGTTCAATTCATCGAAAAACAGACGATTCGGTGTATGTGTGAATATCAATTTCCACACGATCTCGTGGAAAAACGCCTCGTTGCCGGTCATTCCGACGTGGGTTGTCCGGAATGCGACATGCGTACGTCACTCGTACCACGCCAAACGGATGACGGAGCGCTCAGCGAGCCGATTATCGCATTACGAAAAGCCACGGAACAGCACCGCGATGAAAGTGTGCATGCGATACAGATGACTATGACGAAAGCACGCATTTCCGAAAAAGCTCCTCTTCCTGCATTGCGAATCCTCCATTTGTCTGATTTGCACATTTCAGCATCCAGCGAGCCTGACGTTTTGCTCGGGCCCCTGCTTACGGATTTGCGCGATCGTCATGAAGGCCTATCCCTCGAGAAGCTCGATTTCGTCATTATTTCGGGAGACATTACGAACCGCGCGTCCCCGGCCGAATTCGAAAAGGCGCAAGCGGTCGTTTCTGGTTTGGCGCACCATTTAGGTTTGTCGGCGGGACGCCTTTTGATTGTTCCTGGCAATCACGACTTGGATTGGGAATGCAAAGTCTACGACTTCAAGAAAAAGCGGCACATCGATTCCAACAAGCTTGCTGCTGGTTCGTTCGTACCGCAAGGCGACGGTTACCTCGTCCGCGACGACGCCAAATATCCCGAACGTTTTCGTAATTTTTCGCATCACTTTTACCATCCATTGTTGCTCACGGAATACCCGCTCGATCCTGCGGCGCAGGGGTTGTCGAGCCTTTTCGTACCGGAACGTCTTCAGTTTTTCCTGTTTAATTCGGCATGGGAAATCGACGAAGAATACCGCGACCGCGCAGGACTCTGCCCAACGGCGATTTCTCGAGCCATCGACGCCGGTAACCGGCAACTTCGGGACGCGCGTGAGCGTGGAGACTTGGGTCCGAATGACCACGTTTCAAGACTCGCGGTGTTTCATCATCCAGTGACGGGGAACGAGAAAATGAAAGACGACGCGTTCCTCGAACAGTTCCGCCGCAATGATATCCGAGCGGTTTTTCATGGCCATGTACACGAAGAACGCGTGGCGATTGAAGGGCATTTGTCGCCATTTCGTCACTTGCACGTCGTTGGAGCGGGGAGTTTTGGAGCTCCCGGGTCGCACAGGCCGGAATCGGTTCCGCGGCTCTACAATCTAATCACGATTTCACGGGACCTTCAGCATATGCGTGTCGATACACGTTGCTTGCGTAAACCAAACGGTGCGTGGGAAGCGTTTGCGGTATGGCCAGGCGAAAAGCCCGGAGAGAAGCGGGCTTTTTATGAAGTCGCGCTCAAATAAGCGCCGATCTGGTCACTTTGCCGTACAAGCACGGTCGCCGAGCCAATCGAGGACGCTGCGCACCGCGGGCAAGTACCCGTAATCGGCAGCTGCAGGATTCGCTGTTTGCGGCGCACAAATCGATCCGACGACCGATTGTGAACCGAGGCGTTGCAAAACCGACAACTGACGCAAACCTGGCAATGCGCGTGCGCGCACCTGAAGCGTTTGTCCACTTCCGTTCGGATTCTGCCCACACAAAGGATTGTCGTTCACCTTCTCGAAACATTCGCAAGGGCCAGCCTGGCAATCACGATGCAACGACGCCGGTAAATCGAAAATGCATGCGTATTGCAAATCGTCCGTCGTCGTGTATTCATTGCCATTGACGGGATTACCGAGCGGCGACATAGGAGACGCCAACGTGATTCCTGTAATGGGACTCGTGCCAAAACGCGGCTTGACCGATTCATTCATCAAGGGATCTTTCGGCACCAAGTACGTATCCGGGCTGCCCGCAATGACTTCCCAAACCGACGCGAAACCTCCCACCGGTTTGAGCATTTCTTCTGAATTTTTGTAGCCTTTTTTTGCATCTTTGGGATCGCGGGCAATGTTTTGCCAAGGGACACCAAGAATACCCGCCACGAGCACCTGCTTGGGATCGCGTATCGCGGTAATCGAATCCGATGGATCGAGGTCGCTAAAGATTGGGTTGGGCACGATTTCTCCCGCTCGGTTCGTCACATTCTGCTGCGAGAATGCTTGCACATAACGATCGACTGGATAGAGGAAGTCCAAACCGAATCGTCGTTTTTGATCCCAACAACGTACATTGATGGGGTCTTCGATATCATCGTAAGCCGTCGGCATGGCCGGATCGCCGCACGTGGGGTCCGGCGGACAACTGCCGACCGATTGACCACACGATTTGCAGCAAGGATCGGCAGGGTTGGTCAAACATTCTTTTCGCGCGCGAGGCATTCTGAATGCAGTGCCATCCGGCGCCCGCAACTGATTGACCAAGAAAAACTGCCCGTATTCTTTGGTCGAACAATCGTTCTCGTCGCTGGTCATGAGCACGATGAGTTGGGAATCGGGGCGCAAGAAATCACGACGTTGGTTCAGAAGCGCCGCATCGATGCCTTGCGGAATAGCTTTCAAGTCGACAACGTCGATTTTTTCATACGGTTGAGGATCGACCAGAAAACGATAGACACTCTCGAGCTGCGATTCATACCCACACCCCAGCTCCCCTGCCCCAGCGACCATTTCGCGCAACGTCGGGACGAGACCTTTGCCGGCGCCATTGTCGAGCACGAATTCACCTGGCGGCGAAAGCGTTTGTTTTGGATCCCAAGCAAGAAATGATTTGTTGGCATAGGTGGGAATCATCTCGGACGTGCAGACACCTTTACGCGCCACGAGCCTGCCGTGATCGTTGTTCGACGTATTGACGGACCCCGGACACGATTGCGCGTCCATATCGGCGCAAGAATCGGCTCCATGTCCACCAAGGCTCGAACTGACGACGCCAATGTGAATATCCGTTTGAGGCTCGAACGCACGAACGAGTCCGGTAGGACAAACAGCTTCGGGTGTCGCTGGTTGCGACGATGGGACAACACCGCTGGGATCGATACAAACAGGATTCGTCAAGCCTTGCAGCAAGGTTGGAATGGCCTCGGCAAGAAAGAATTGCTTGTGCCCCATGCCCCGTGAATTGTCGACCGCGATGACGAGATCCACACGCGAAACATCGCACGTGCCCGACCCACCTCCCGAACCTCCTCCACCCCCGGAACCACTCGAAGATGTCGCGAAAACAAGACCCGTATCCGGCCCACAACCACCAATGCCTGGCAGGACAAGTGAGCAAAGAAGACCAAAAGTAGTGTAGCGTTTCATCTCCCTATTGAGCCCACGCTGCAGCGATGCGTCAAGGGTCGAACGACATATCGACGACGATGAAGTTGACGCGACGCCTGCCGCGCGGTATCCCGCACCTAGTACAGTCCTGCCGTCGCGAGACGGCTTGCGAAGAGGCTCCGCGAGCGCATGTTTCGAGTGACCGAAGAAGTTCGATTTTGTTACGGCCATCGGCTCATGGATTACGAGGGCCCATGCGCACGAATCCACGGCCACAATGCCCGCGTTGAAATTGAAGTCTCGAGACCCGCTCTCGATGCAAAAGGTTTTGTCATCGATTTTTTCGACATCGAGAAAGCTGGCAAAGCGTGGATCCTAGAGCAATTCGACCACCGGCTGCTCTTACGGCACGACGATCCGGTCATATCCTACTTGGATCAAGCCAAAGAAGCCTACGTGCGGCTCGATGTGAACCCTAGCGCCGAAAACCTCGCCAAACTCATTTTCGACCATTTGCGTGCGCAGGGAATTCCCGTGACCGCTGTGCGTTTTTACGAAACGGAAACGGCAATCGCCACGTACGACGAGCGCTAGTTACGCGAGAAACACGCGAGAAACACGCGAGAGGCACACGGAGGCGAACGATGAACAAGTCGGTCCTCGTAACGGGTGGTGGGAAACGAATTGGCCGAGCCATTGCCAAGACGCTCGGGCAAGATGGTTGGAACGTCGCCATTCACTATCATTCGTCGCGTAAGGATGCAGAATCGACGGCCGAAGCGATCATCGCCGCCGGTGGACGAGCAGCCATCGTGTCCGCAAATTTGATGATCGAAGCCGAAACGACGACGTTGGTAAAGCGCGCCGAAGAACTCGTGGGGCCGCTCGAAGCGTTGGTCAACAATGCGGCGGTATTCGAGCGTGACACGGTGGAAAGCGTCACGCGTGAAAGCTGGGATTTGCATTTGGAGACGAATTTGCGTGCGCCGTTCGTCCTGATGCAATCATTTGCTCAGCGACTGCCCGAAGGTCTGCATGGAAGCATCGTGAACGTGCTCGACCAACGCGTTTGGAACTTGGGCTCCACGTTCACTTCTTACACCGTGAGCAAAATGGGATTGTGGACGCTCACGCAATCGCTGGCGGTGGCGCTCGCGCCGCGCATTCGCGTCAATGCTGTGGGTCCTGGTCCAACGCTCCCGAGCACGCGACAAACGCCGGAACAATTTGCAGCGCAATGCGATCGCGTGCCTTTGCGGCATGGAGCAACGCCCGACGACGTAGCCGATGCCGTACGTTATTTGCTCGGCGCTCGCTCCGTGACGGGACAAATGATTGCCGTCGATGGCGGTGAACATTTAGGCGTCGTCCGACGCGACGGAACCGAGCCGCTGCCGGAATGATCTCGTCATCGATTCGCTAGGGAGAACCGTGACCATGACAAACGAAGACATTCCGATTGCACCCGGGCGAAAAGGATTGTTTGGTCACGCGCACCTTCTTCGTGGCGACGAACGTATACCTTTTCTGCGTCGCACCGTGGAAAGTGGCGACCTTGTCAAGATCAGTATCGGCGTTCGCCACGGTTGCATGGTCAATTCTCCGGCATTGATTCACGAAATCCTGGTCGAAAAAGCACGAAAATTCGAGAAATCACCGGGAGCGCGTCTGTTATTGAATGATCTGGCGGGCCAAGGATTGTTCGCGAGCGTCGGGGAATTATGGCAGCGCCAACGTCGCCTGTTGTCGCCGATGTTTCACCACGCCGAACTCGCTGGTTACGTCAAAGCAATGAACGACGAAGCGCTTGCTGCACGTGATCGTTTGCCAAATGGCGCGCGTGTCGATTTGGCCCACGAAATGATGCGCATCACCATGGGCGTCGTGGGACGGACTTTGTTTGGAACACAAAGTGTCGCCGAAGCCGATCGTCTCGGCGAAGCACTCACCGTAATGCTGGGCTGGGCCAATCAAAATGTCGGCTCGCTTCAACTAGGCATTCAACTCACGATTTTGGAACGTATCGAAACACTTCGCGGCAAAGTACCGACGCAGCTCGAACCATTACGCGAACGCGTTCAAGAGTTCCTCGAAGAACCGAGGTTGCTGTCGAATCGACGCTCCCCAGACCTCGTCCACGCGCTCGATGTGCTGGATACGTATACGAAAAATATGATCGACGAACGTCGTGCGCAACCGACGAAACGTAACGATCTACTGAATCGCCTGTTGCTGGCCCGTGACGGGGAATTGGGCGGCGCAGGCATGAGCGACAAACAAGTGCGTGACGAAGCCAATACGCTGTTCATTGCTGGTCACGAGACGACGGCAGCCGCATTGGCTTGGGCATTTTACCTTTTGTCCAAGCATCCCGATGTGCGCGCGAGAGTGCAAGCGGAAGCCGATTCATTCGGCCCGGACGGGCCGTCATCGTTCGACCCGGTAAAACTCGCCTATACGTCACGCGTATTCAAAGAAGTATTGCGGTTGTACCCACCGGTCGTGAGCATCATGCGCCGAAGTCGAGAAAGCGTCGAGCTTGGTGGGTTCGTTTTTCCTGCCCAACACCTGTTCGTTATCAACATCGTGGGCGTGCATCATCGTCCGGATATTTTTCCAAACCCGGACCAATTCGATCCCGATCGTTTTCTGCCCGAGGTCGAAACGAAGCGTCACAAGGCGTCGTGGATTCCGTTCAGCCTCGGGCCGCGCGTGTGTATCGGAAACTTTTTTGCGCTCATGGAAGGCGCCGTCGTCTTGGCAACCCTGATGCGTGGTCACCGCTTCGACGTCGAGTCGCGCGCGATCAAGCCCGAATCGTTTCTGACGCTGCGTCCATCAGGTGGCGTCTGGGCCAAAGTGACAAACACGGGGTGAGGTAAAACCCACGCCTCTACATAACAAAGTCCCTCGCAACCGTTCGGGACTGGCTCTATGGGATTTGGGATCTTTATCGTGAATTTCTGCCGAATTCGCAGGAGAGACCATTTCTCTCAATACATTGACAATGTCAGCCCGAACGCGGAAGCGCGAGGACTTCGTCATGTAGAGGGGTGGATTTTAATCTTAACCCACCCCGGCGTTACGGAAGGACAAACCGTTCGCGTTCTACGGAGAAACGGTCATCTCACCGGGGCGTGACCGCGACGAACTCTTCTGCGCTCGATGACGATCACGCACTGCGGCAAGCGCTGCTTCGGGACCGACGTTCTCAACAAAACCACGCGCTGCAGCAAACGCCGACCAGTCACGTTCACGGAGCGCGATCGCATACGGGCCACGCTCGTCGATGTTACCTTCATCGTAGGCCTGAAACATCTCGACGATACGCGAGTCGCGCTTGCGTGAGCAGGCGAAACGCAGAGGTTCGTTGCCGTAAGAAATACGAGCAGCAACGTAGACGTCTGTGCTGACGCGCGAGCCTTCGAGCAACGCTGCACATACGCCCGAGATCGCTTGGATACGCAGATCACCCGCTCGAGCCTCTTCATCGGCTGCTTGAACGAGGATCGCATCGAGTTCTACTCTGTCGATTTGGCCCCACCGCTTCGCCGTTTTTTCGCGACCGCGGCGGGGCTTCGTCTGCCCGTCGGTCGTAGTTCCTTCGCTTGGGGATCGCATCGTTTGGTCCGCGTGCTCCAGTTGACTAGTCCGTGGCTGGTTTTTCGCTACGGCACGAGTCGTGCCAGCCTTTACAGGGGAATCGCGCACTGCGCAAGTGTTCTTTTTCGTGCGTTGCGTCGACGACGTACACTTGGCTCTTCCCATCACTCAAAGGTCATGCAAGAAAGCTGCCTCTCGCATGCGAACATCTTCTTTTGATTGGGCCGCTGACGACGGAAAACGGATCGTCGTGTACGAATGGACGCCTGACGGAGACGCTCCGCCACGCGCCATTGTGCATGTTGTGCACGGCATGTCGGAACATGCTGCACGCTACGCGCGTGTAGCCGAAGTGCTCACAACAAGTGGGTTTGTCGTGGTCGCTCATGATCAACGTGGCCACGGCAAAACGGCGTCGGAAGACGAACTAGGGTTCTTCGCGTCGCACGACGGATGGGGCCGCGCGCTCACGGACATCCGCGGTTTGCTCGCCCATACGCGAGCGAAATACGCGGGTACCCGCCAAGCCGTGGTTGGTCATTCGATGGGATCGTTCTTGACCCAGCGCATCATGGCCGACGAAGGGGCGAACCTTTCCGCGGTGGTTTTGTCCGCGACAAACGGTCCTCCGAACGCCCTCGCACGTGCTGGAGTGTTCATCGCGCGTGCAGAACGTATGCGTCTTGGAGACCACGGCAAGAGTCGCTTGCTCCAGAGTTTGTCCTTCGACGGATTCAACCGCGTCTTTCGACCGAACCGCACAGCCTTCGATTGGCTCTCGCGTGACGACGCGGAAGTCGACAAATACGTTGCGGACGATCGTTGCGGCTTTGCAGCGAGCGCTTCTTTGTGGGTGCAACTTCTCGAAGCACTTCCAGGACTTTTGGCGCCCGAAGTCGTTGCCAAGATTCCCACGACGTTGCCGCTCTACGTGCTCGCAGGTGCCGAAGATCCCGTCCACGACAAGACGAAGAACCTCAAAGGGCTTCTCGATATTTATTCGAAGTCGGGGATGAGCGACGTGACGTACCGGGTTTGGCCGGGCGCACGTCATGAAGTGTTCAACGAGACGAACCGCACGCAAGTCGTCGCCGAAATGAACGATTGGTTGTTGCAGAAGCTGCCCGCGGCTTGACGCTTAGTAGTTGATCTGAACTTGTAGACGCACGAGACGGCCTTGTTCTTGAGAATACGGCGCCTCGGGGTGAGTTCGTTCAGCAAATGTATATGCTGCGACGAGTTCGACTGCGTCGATGGGTCGCCATTCCGTGCCGATCTCGAGTTCCCGTACACTGTAATGAGGCGCATTCGTCTCGAATTTGCGTCCACCTTCATAAAGAACGCCGCGTACGTAGGGAGTAAAATCCCCGACTCGGGCCAAGAGCATTGCGTAACCTCCGTGTAGAGGTCGCTCTTCGACGCGCGTGCCCCCGACGAGTTCCGGACCACGGCCGATGTTGTATTCGGCTTGGAATCCAATGGGTTGCGGATAGAGCGTAAACGCCGCATGCGCACGAAGATCGCGCACTTCGTCTGGAGCGGTGACGTCATTCGCAGTTTTCACAACGTATTTGCCGGCATAACCACCGGCGCCGATTTCAACGATTTGCTTCTTACCGACCAAAAACGGCCAGGTCACTCGACCCACGATATGCGGCGTCGCATTTTTTTCTTTTTGGTTGGCCGTTTGTCCGTTGTAAACACCGAGCGCTACGACGCCGTAATCACCTGAACCTTTTAGACCCGAATCAACCAACATTTTGAAGCGTTTGCGAATACGATCTGGCGCCCAATAGAAAAATGCTCCCAGATCTCGTTCGTCCTTGACAGCGCTGTTGATGGCATCCGATCGATCCAAAGGTGCGCGGTTTTGACTCGATTGCATGTTTTCAAAGCCGTACGGCACTTTGGATTGCCCTACGCGAAAACGAAATTCTTTGCGTTTATCTATGGAAATGTCGGCATACCAATCGCGCAACGTGGGCACGTGGTATTGGTCGCTGACCACCGAGGCAAAATCGGGTTGGAGATAAATGAACACGCGCTCGTGCACATCGCCATACAGAATCAAACGCGCGCGGCGAATGAGAATTCCACCGTCCTTGCCGATGGACCGATCACCTTGCGCATTGACGAGCCGTTCGTTCGTCGCGCCGAGTTGGTTGTAACGAAGCTGCGTATAACCCCTAATTTTGATTTTTTCGTACCAATGTTTTTCTTCCTTGGGGGACTTGGGCGCGGGCGGGGCTGGCGCAACCGTCGGTGCAGGTGCAACAATCGGTGCTGGTGCGACAACCGGCGTTGGAGCGACAACCGGCGTTGGAGCGACAACCGGTGCTGGTGCGACAATCGCAGGAGCTGACTCGCCGGCAGGAGCGACCTCCGTCACGGGTAACGCCTGAGCAAACGCCGGCATTTATATCGCGACGTGGGAGGTCCCACAAAAAGCGACGGTTCGAGCAAGATTTCGTATTGAGCGCATGGAGATTCGTCCGGGTTGCCGGC
>JANORL010001394.1:0-10041 GCA_031415295.1 Polyangiaceae bacterium
TCGCAAACAAAGTCACCTCAACGGTTTTCCCGGCTACAGAAGACCCTATGCATGCGGGGAGCGCCATGGGTATCGCATTCGTCAATGACAAACTCTTCGTGTCGGGAGCCTTCGCTGGTACCATGACTCTCGATCCCGCCAAAAAGATCACTGTTTCCAGCCCCCCCACGGGCGCGCCAACGGCTTCACCATTCTTGGCGGTACTCAACACGCAACTCGAACTTCTTACATTCAATGCTTTTGGTGGCGGCGGAGAATCATTCGGTACGTCGAGTGTACATTTGGCCGCTTCTGCAGGTTCGGTGGCATTGGCAGGAGGCTGGATCCAAAATCTTGACTTTTCGACAAGCACGATGCCAGGCGCCGCAAATGGTTTGCTTGCTAAATTCTCAAGTCCAGCCGACCCGACGCCAAACCCCGACATCTTCGTCGCGCAGTTCAGCGTGCCCTGATTACGCCCCCAACGTTATCACGTCACCGCGCGGCAAACGTCATATTAAACGCCGGCAATTCCTTGTCGCCTGCGTCCAATTTCACCGTTCGTCGCGTCGCATAAAGCGCATCGAGAACCGCGACGACTTCCTTGAATGGCGCGCGATTGTCCGTGTGCAAAATCGCCTGGTCGAACTTCTTATCACTCGGATCGCGATGATTCGCATTCGATTGCCATTCCGTCTCGATCTTTTGCGCAAGTTCGGGATACTTTACGATCTCTTTGCCCTCGCTCGAAGATTTGGGCACGCGTACTTCACTTATGACCGTCGCGCCTTGTTTCCAAACGAGACCGAAATCGTTTTCCCCGATATGAACATTGAGCACCTTCTCAGGCGGAACCGGCGTGATTGGCTCCGCACTCGGCGGACCAGGGACCTGCGCATCCGCGTTCATACGCGAATTCGTGACCCAGACAGCGGTAATCAGCAAAAATGCAATCGTACACATCAAAAGATCGATGAACGGAACCATGTTGATTTCCGCATTCGTCGCCTTCTTGCCGCCACCTTCGCTGCCAACATCAACGCCGCCCATGGTGCTCTCCTTGGAGGGTGTTTCGCAGGCTGCTACGCGTCGCGAATCGTCGGTCGGACTTGCTCAGCGTACGATGTACGCTTCCGCCGTCCTCCCTAGCTTCGCAACGCTCGCAACGCCTACGACACACCCTCCTCTTGCGTATTTTTTCGCAAACTCTTCACGAGCTTGCGGGTCACGAAGCGGCTTGACAGACGAGTACCGCAAAGGTTCCGAACTTTTTTCAGCTCTCAAAATTTTTTGAAAACCGCCCCTCCTCCTCCTCCTCCTCTAGATCCCGTTCGGCGAAATTGTTCCTTTCCGTTTCTAAGCGGGTGTTCAACAGGCGTTGCGAGCGTTTTGACGCGTCGAAACGCGCAGCAGCCTGTTGAACACCCTCTAACGTGATTGTTCCGCAAGGTACACTTCGAGATCCAAGAGACCTGCCTCAGACCCAATTTCATGGAACCGATCCGCAACGACGAGCGCCCGTAACTTTCCCGTTTTCGCCAAGTTCCGCTGGACAACGGCTAAATCGGAAACGCCCTCCGGAAACGCCGCCACGACTTCGCGACGCAAAGCAATGGCTCCATAATCGATGTACGCGAGCTTTTCATCGCGAGGACTTTCCGTTGGACGTTTTTCATACCGAACGACGTGGTCACCCGTGACTTCGCAATTCGAACTGTCCCAGCGGTCTTCGTTATGAAATACGGACATCGTGCCCAGCGAGTCGGGATGTTTTTCCAAATCATCGAGCGGCGAAGCATAATCAAAAGGCAAATACGAATCGCCATACGTGACGAGAAACGTCGCTTGCAGCTGACCGAGTGCATGTCGTAACGCACCCGCCGTACCGAGACGCATGGGGCCTTCGTCCGATATCACGACGCGTAGACCAAAAGCATTGCCATCGCCAATACTCTCGCGAATGGTTTCTCCCAAATGGCCCGTACACAAGACGACATCGGTAAAACCTGCCACTGCCAATCGTTCGAGCAATCGATGGCCAAAAGGACGACCCGTGACGGGCAGCAGAAACTTAGGAATGTCGCGCGTACGCGGATACATACGCGTGGCTAGACCTCCCGCCAAAATGACTGCCTGTCGGGAAACATCTCGTAGAGCTGAACCGCGCATGAGCAAACGCGATTGTACACGGAGCGTGGAATCTTGCAATAATTTCTCGCGATCGAGAGCACACGCAAGAATCGCTGGAAACGCTTGTCTGCTGCGACGGACTACGATAACGTTTTCCCATGCGCGCGAACATCTTGTCTTTCGTGGGTTTGTCTTTAGCGTTTCTTGCTGGGTGTGGAAGCGACGCAGACGTCGAAAAGCAGACGCCTCCGGTCACGGAAGATTCGGGACTCGAGCCGGGAACGTGGCTCAAAGTAGAACTGCCGGGTACGGTTTGCGCGAATGGCAGCCAATACAAGTTCTTCATCAATCCATCGCTGAACGACAGCAAGGACGTGCTCTTTATGTTCGAGCCTGGCGGCGCGTGCTGGGATTACGATAGTTGCGCGGGGAAAGCGGGTCTCGGCGCATCGAATACCGAAGGCATCACCGACGGTCATATACTTGGCTGGCAATTAGCGTTCCCATTTTTGCGACGAGGCGAAGAGACAAACCAATTTCGCGATTACAACTATGTTTACCTGCCGTATTGCACAGGCGACGTGCACATTGGGAACGTCGTGACGACGTACAAGGATCCGCTCGGCAAAGACCCCGAACTCGTTTTTCACCACAACGGCTACAAGAACATGACGGCCGCCGCTGAATATGCCGCTTCGATTTTCAAGAATCCCCCCAAGCTGGTCGTGGCTGGATGCAGTGCCGGTGGCGCAGGTTCGATTGCTTCCCATTGGTTCGTGCGTGAAGCGTTCGCGCCCGAACATGCTTATTTGATCGACGATTCCGGTCCGCTTTTCCCTGGATCCGTCCATTCCAAACCACTCTACGATACCATTCAAAAAGCGTGGAACACCGAAAGCGTCTTCGGGACGTTGCCCATTACGTACGATTCGAACGACATGGGCGGAATGGTGTTGAAGCTGTCGGAACAGTTACCGGACGATCGGTTGTCAGTCGCGTATTTTTTGCGGGATCGCACGTTTTCCGCGTATTCATACGAGCGTTTTTTCCCGCAGCTCAATACAGAACAACGGCTCACGTATTGGAAAGAAGATTCGGACTTGCTTACCGTCGCATTCGACAAGAGACCAAACCTTGCGTACTTCTTGCCGTATTGGCGCGAGCGTGCGGACAGCCATTGCACGATGATTCTCGATTACAATGGCACGGAGATTCAAGAAGCGGGGGTGGATTTGTCGGACTTTATCGACAACGTGCTCGACAACTCGAGTGCCATGAAGAGTTACCGGGAAAGTCCGCAATCGGGAGAAGACGGTACGCCGTGAGTCATTCCGAGAATTATTCGTCTTCTTCGTCATCTTCGTCATCTTCAGCGAAGAGGGAACCGATGCGGAGTTCTAGTTCGTTAAAAGGCTGAGGGCGGAGAATTCTTTTCGCACCGCCACCATCGACAAGGATGTAACCTTCGGGATGCTTGGTGTGCACGATTAAACTTCGGGCATCAGGGTCGAGAATCCAATAATAAGGAACGCACGCATCCTGATAGATGACAAATTTCTCCTTGAGGTCTCGATCCCGATTGGAAGGCGAAAGGACTTCGGCGATCCAATCCGGTCGTGCGTCAATAGCACCCTTATCATTTGGACGGGGTTTGTGCGGAAATTTGTCGCGACGCCAGCCGACCATGTCCGGACGAACTCCATGGCCATTGATGATCACATCGACTTCGCTGCCAATCCACCAGCCGCCAGGATTGTTTCCGTCGCCACTGCGGTGATCGAACGGATCGACAAACCGTCCGAGTTTCCGCTGGACACGACCATGTTCGAGGCTAGGCAGCGCCTTGTACTCGATGCGCCCGTGAAGGAGTTCCGCACCGCGATCCTCCGGTAGTGCGAGCCAATCGGCAAACGTGGCAGGCAGCGGATTGGACATCCGCGTGATCGTAGACGAGAATTCACGCTGTGTCACGGCGGGGATGAACGTCGTGGAAGGCATGGGCAGGACTGTGCCATGGGTTGGTCCGGTTGTCACGAGGAGTTTGTCGGAAAATTTGGAACGTCTGCCCTTGGCACCGGGCGAGCGTCGTGCGAGTATGCCGAACATGTTCCGTATTCACATGCTTCCAACGGCTCATAGCGATTGTTCGATGACCGAATACGGTTCCATATTCGACGTGTACCGCATCCTAATCGATGGCGGCGTAGGTGCCCCCTCCAACGTTCTTCGCGCCGAACTCCAGGCGTTCCCGGAAAAACAACGCATCTGCTGACGCGTAAGAACGAGAAAACAGTTTCGTATGTCGTCTCTTCGTCAACGTCTCGCCAGCACGCAATTCACACGATACCTCGTCGTCGTAGGTTTTCTTCTCTGCGTACCGGCGCTTTTTCACGGCTTCGAGGTCGATGATCGGCTGCATCGCATAGGAGCCCTTGGGCGCGGGAGTCTCGCGTTTTTAGGACGTAGTCCAACGAATTTGTTTACGTTTCTCAATGGAAATCTGGACGATACCAAGTCGCTCATGGATATGGGCGTCGCTACGTGGTGGACCGAGCCGACGGCGCGTCTTGCATTTTTTCGACCCATTTCATCATTGCTGCTCTGGGCCGATCACCAATTCATCAAACACCCGTTTCTCATTCATTTGCATTCGGTTCTGTGGTACCTCGGCACGATCGCCGTCGCTATCGCGCTTTATCGACGATTCATTCGCGAAGCGTGGGTCGCCGGACTTGCCGGATGGATGTTCGCCGTCGACCATACGCATGGTTTGCCCGCTGCGTGGATTGCGCAACGAAATACGCTAATCACCGGTCTTTTCGGTTTACTTACGCTTTATTTTCACGACAGATCCCGACGCGACGAAGGCCGCGCACGCGAGGCATTGTGGGCTTCGCTCTGCTTCGGCTTGGCGCTTTTTTCGGCGGAAGCGTCGCTCGCCATTGTGCCTTATTTGTTCGCCCACGCCTGGACGTTCGATCGACGCCGTTGGCACCGCGCGCTACTTCCTTTTGCGCCGACGTTTCTCTTGTGGCTGCTCATCTACAAGATTGGGCACTACGGGGCCCACGGATCCGGCCTTTATATCGATCCCGGCGACGCACCGATTTCATACCTCGCCAACGTTTTACGGCACGGACCCATTCTGCTCGCCACGGAACTCGGCATGCCCGGCGGCGATTTTTATGCGTTTCTTCCGCTGTACGCCAAAGCCATCATGATCACGTTGGCGACCGTGGTCTTCGGACTCTATTTGGCCGCGATTCGCCCATTGTTCCGCACGGACCCCGCGACGCAATTTTTCGTACTTGGCGGATCGCTCGCCATACTACCGTCCTGTGCGACGATTCCCAGCTCGCGCCTGACGTTTCTCGCAAGTTTTGGACTGCTGGGCGCATTGGCTCAACTCGTTGCTGCCTGGCGGGATCGCGATTCGTGGTTCCCTAAAAGCGGCCTTGCCCGTTGGTGCACAATGCCCGTCGTGCTTTGGGCCGGCCTGGGACATGTTTTCTTGTCGCCATTCGCCTTTTTCTTTTCGATGCATCAAATGACCATTTTCGAGAATATCGTCGAGCGACTCGCAAATGGATTGCCGAGCGATGCCACACTCGAATCGCAACGGGTGATCGTAGTAAACCCGCCCGAGCCTGTATTCGTGGCCTATGTGATGATCACGCGAAATGACGATGGTCGCCCCGCACCTAATAAGATGTTTTCGTTGTCGAGTGGCGTACGCGCCATGAGCCTGACTCGCACGGGGGAATCAACGGTGGTTTTGTCGAGTAAACAAGGGCTCGTGCAACCTACGACGGATCTGCTGACGCGCGACGATCGACCGTTCGTTACGGGATATCGCGTCGAATTGTCGGATATTTCCATCGAAGTAACACGTGTCAACGCGGACGGTTGGCCGACCGAAGCGAAATTTACGTTTGATAAAGCACTCGAAAATGATGCCTATCGATGGATGCAGTGGAAGGATCAAACCTTGGCGCCGCTTTCGTTGCCCCACATTGGCGAAACCGTGGTTTTTCCTGGCCAAATCATTCAGCTTTTCTAGTACATCGTCCCAGAAGCTCGTAATGGTTCGTAATGGTTCACAGTCGAACCGTAAGAGGTTGTACAATACGCGTTCAACCTTTCCCGCTATCCTGGTTGACAATGGGGCTGCGTCCCGTCCCTCAGATCCGACGAGCGTTTCGCAGAATGCTTGGAAAGCGACGGCCACCAGCGCACAGGACATTCATGCACCTTGACGCCGTCTCGGACACATGAGATCCACGAGCAATTCTTGATCCAAGGAGCCACATCGATGGGCAGCCTCAAAGAGATTTCCGCAGCACGAATGGTGAGCATCACGGAGGCGTGGCTGGATCCGGCCCGCGATCGTTCAAAATTCAACGCGCTTCCGTGCGGACAACAGTTGCTCGATATCATTCAAACAGCCCACAACGGCATTGTGGCGACGCAAAAAAAGGACGATCCAGGTTCCCGGGAAGTTGGGACGATTTCTGACAAACAATCGCGCCTTGACAAGCGTCACGATCGGAAGATCCGCGCCGTGTATTACATCTTAACCGGCCTGGCGGAAGCGAGCGATGATCCGAACGAAGTTGCCGCTCTAATGGCGGCGCGGGACGAACTGCTACCCAACGGGATCAGCGTGACAAAAGACAGTTACCTAGATGAAGCGGGAAACGTCGAGATTGTCGCAAAACGAGTTTCCCCTACAACCAAGGGCCTCCTGAAAAAAATTGGCATCACGCGCGGCAGCACAGTATGGGGCGTCGTCGAAGAATGGTTTGCCGCGGGTCGGGAGCTCGGAACGCTCGAACATCAAAAGGATCGGCTGGAATCAGCACCGGGAAGCCTAGCCGGCGGTGCGCTACGTGCTCGTAATGAATGGCTCCGCGCGGTCTGGCAAGTGGAATCGACGTTGGAGATGGAAGGCGCGAGCGAGACGATAATCTCGGCCATTCTGCAACAGGTTCGTCTCGCCGAACATGAAATGGAGCGAAGCGCGGTCATCGACATGCGCAAGATGTCCGATGCTTTGCTCTGACGTGAAACGATGCGTTCATGAGTGACGACAAATCTGCTATATCGCTAGCAAGTGTAAATACGCGTTTCTTGTTGGCGATTGCTGCCATTTTGATCGTCAACTCGCACCTGGAAGCCTTCTATCCGGTTTCGTATCTTGCCGGCGATGGCTTGTTCGGGTACGGGCTTTTCTTTTTTATTGCGGGCATTGGCCTTGGTCTCTCCGCGCAGCGCGAATTGCGGTCGTTTGGCGATTATTACTGGCGACGTTTCGCACGCGTGTATCCAACGTACTGGCTCATGCGCGGACTATTTGCCTTGATCGACAACGATTTTACGACCATGACGCCGCTAAAGGCGCTGAGGATTTTCGTTTTCCCAACGGAAACGACATTCATCGGCGCATTGATGGTCGACTACGCGCTGCTTTATCTCGCCTTGCGCCCTCGACGTACGGAAGTCGTCCGTCAGACGATTTGGGGATTGATGGTGCCGGTGCTCGCGCTCTGGATCTACCAGGCTCCGCAGATGCACCTGATGCAGCAGATGCCACTCAACTGGCTCTTTTCGGGCATCATCTATTTTCAGATGATGCTTTTCGGCTGTTATCTAGGCGCGAATGTTGGACCGACACGAAAGTATCGTTTCGGATGGGATACCCTCGCCACAGGCGGATTGTTTGGGATTTATGTCGTCATGCGCCTCGGATTACAACGCGGTTCGTTGCCGGTGATTCTGTACCCCGTGCTTTTCGTCCTTTTGGCGGGGATCTTCTACTTTTTATTTCAAATTGCGTGTTCGTCCGAATTGGCAGCGATTCTAAAACGCGTTCCGCTCCTCGCAACACTCGTGACGCTCATTGGCGTATCGACGCTGGAATTGTACTTCGTGCACGAGCGATTAAAGGTGTTCACGTGGCTCCAGCAGATCGTGTTTCCGCTCAACATCGTGGCCTTGTGGGCATTGGCGCTGCCGATCGCCGTGGTCGTGGAAAAACTCGTTACGATGTTTCGAAAGCGCTGGCTGAAGGTGAACTGACTTCGCGGCCTTCGAGCGCTTGTTCGAGATAATCGCAGAACCTCGTGCAGAGGATTTTTTGGCTGAGCCGTTCCGACATGATCCGTTGGGCGGTTTGACCCATGGCCAAGCGCTCTTCCGGGGACAAAGCACGCAAATGACGAAGGGCTGAAATGGTACCTTCGACGTCGCCATGCGAGACGGCGGAGCCGATATCGTGTTCATCGAGCAAATCGGAAACGTGGGACGGTTTGGGGCCGAGGTACAAAATAGGACGACCGACAGCCATTGCGCCGTAAATTTTACAAGGATGCACGATGCCCACCATGTTTTCGCCGAGAGACACGACGTGAACATCGGCTGCAGAAAGCGAATAACGGAGCTGATTCATCGGCTGGTACGGCATCGACACGACATTCGTCAATCGATGCGTGGCAATGTGGTCTTCGACTTCTTTTTTTCCAAGGCCGCCACCAATGAACAAGAATTTAATGCTGGGGTCGTCCTTGAAAAAGAGTGTGGCGTCGAGAAGCGTACGCAGTGGATTGGCAGGGCTATGATTACCCGAATACATGACGACGAATTTGCCATCGAGGTCATGAGCGGATCGGAATGGGTTTTGATCGTGGGGCAGGGGCTCGAAGTGCGCTTCGTGAGGCCAAGGTGGCATGATCTGCATCTTGGACTTCATGTTGGCGCGGGCGCGAAGGCGATCGCCCATGAATCTATCGAGGGCCACGACGAGCGACGATTCTTCGAGAATGATCTTGTTGGCCAATTCGAGCACACGCGTGACGATATCGTTCGGGCCAAGTTTCCCCATCGCGATGAGTTGATCGGGATTGAGATCCATGGCCCAATACGCAATGGGAAACCGGCGAATCCAATGCGCCAGCACGGCTGCGGCGCCAATGAGGGGAGGGGACGTGCTGAAGAAGATACCGCCAAGGTTAGGCGTCGTGAGCGAAACGAATATGCTTTGAAGCAAAAACGACGCGGTGCCGAGGACCCGAGTAGCGATGGACTTTTTGCCGAACGATGAAAAGTCCAGGCGGTGGATTTCAACGCCGTGCAATACTTCGTGTTTGGGGTATTCGATGGTCGGGTCGTCGTACCCTCGAGCGGACGTATAGACGACGACGCGATACCCACGGCGGACCATTTCAATGGCTACGTCGGCGATGTGTTGTCCGACGCTGGCGGGATCCGGGACGAAGGTCTGCGAGAGGATGAGGAGGGTTTTCACGAGGACAGTTGGTTGCGCGAGGTGAGGGATTTATTTAGATTTTTGGCGAGTAGCCATTTGATCGTAGATCCAGCGGTAGGTGACTTCGAGGCCATCGCGCAGTTTGGTGCTCGGTTCCCAGCCGAAGACCTTTTGGATGAGGGCATTGTCGCTGTTGCGACCATTGACGCCTTTGGGCGCGTCGAGATTGTAATTACGCTTTAGCTTGATGCCGGCAATGTCTTCCACGATATCGACGAGCTGATTGATGGTGACACCTTCGGAGGATCCGAGATTGATGGGATCATGCCATGTTTCGCTGTCGGAAATCAGGTCGATGCCTTTGAGGCAATCGGTGATGTACATGAAGGAACGCGTTTGATTGCCATCGCCCCAGATTTCAATTTCGTGTTTTCCGGACATTTTTGCGGCAATGACTTTGCGACAAATAGCCGCGGGGGCTTTTTCACGCCCACCATCCCAGGTGCCGAAGGGACCGTACACGTTGTGAAAACGAGCGACGCGGGTGGGAACGCCGAAATCTTCACGGAAATGGCGACACATACGTTCACTGAAGAGTTTTTCCCAGCCGTAACCATCTTCGGGCATGGCGGGGTAAGCGTCTTCTTCGCAAAGGAACGTTTCGATTT
>JANORL010001395.1:0-2349 GCA_031415295.1 Polyangiaceae bacterium
GTGCTCTTTGATCTTGTCTTTGGCCACTTTTTCGGCCTCGAGAACCAAGGTCGCGCGAGCCTCTTGCAATGCAGCAATTTGTTTGTTGAGTGCGGCAATGGCTTCGTCGATTTCGTCGATTGTCGACGGTTCGTCGTCTTCTTTCCCCCGCGCTTCGCGCCTAAAGAATCGATCCGCAAAGTTTTGCGGTAATGCTTCTTTTTCATGCGGCAGTTTGGCCAGGTTACCATAAAGCGCTTTACGCTTCGCGTTGACTTCTTCGATGAACTTGTACCGATCGCCAACGTCTCGGAAATGGTCCCGGGCGACTTCAGCATCCGTTTTCCCCTTCGCCGCGGCGTTGCCTTTGGCCACGAGATTGGCAAGCTCCGGTTCGAGGCTCTTCAAAGACGGATGTTCGCTCGATTGAAGGGATGGTAACCATTTCGCCATTTCTTGGAGCTGCGGCCCAAGAACGGGTTTGGCGAAGTCTGACGGTGTCCTGTTGCCCAAGTAAAAGTGAACGAGGGAATGCGTCCGATCATTGTTTGTGATTGCGTCGACGGCGCGCATGAATTTCTTGACGAATGCATCGATGAGGTCGTCGACGTGATCGACGACAGCTTGCGCATCAATGACGTTATCGCGGAGCAATTGCTCCTGATTTTGCACGACAATGCATTTTTGGCACAAACTTTGGAAGCCGGAAACGAAAGGTGCGCCTTCTTCATGCGCGAGCAGTCGACTTGTTGTGTAACGTAACTCGCCACCGACGGAAATGAGCGCAGTACGCTGAATCAAGGTACGAGCGGGCATCGATTGGTTTCTCCTTACAGTGATAGGGACGCCACGAATCATAAGGGAGGTATACGACGTGGATCAAGTACATTCGACAATGTCGAGAACGGATGGACGGTGTGATCGGGTGACCGACGTCGCCGATGGTGCATGTTTGGATACAGGACACGCAACATCGGGCGCCGATGGAGCTTGTTCGGACTGCCGTACTGCAGGTATCGACGGCGACGTCGCCTGTTTGGAGGCAGGACAAGCGACAGCATCGGCCGACGAGGGTTGTTAACGCGGCGAACATGCAACGAAGGTATGCGGCGACGACGTGTGTTCGTTATACGAATACAGGGGAAGCAGCCGATCTCGGTTGTTCGAGATGCGGACGATGGAACGTCGGCAATGAATGCCCTTGTAGACGGCGTAAACAAGGTACTTCGGCGCGGCGCGTCCGTTCTTTGCAGCGCGATTGACAGCCGCAGTAGACATCGGCGATACTGCCGCCATGCTGTACCTCTTCCTCCTGGTATTCGCTGCGGTTGCGCTGATGTTTCGCCGCAACGTCGCCCCGGGCATCGTTGCCCTTGTGACCTTGCTCAGTGCGTGTTCGGTCGTCGGCGACGGGTCGACAATGCCACCGCTCAACGTTCCGCAGGAGCGGGTGCGTGCGGTTTGCTGGCAGCCGACGGACATCGACGAGGACGTTGCTGGCGAATATTTTGTCATGGGCCGTGAGCACGATCCACCGATATCGAGCGAGCAGCGCCCCGCATTTGATTGGGCTGTCGCGGATGGCGCATTGATTTACAAATTAAGTGAAGACGCGCCCATTCAGAATCTACGATTGCTTCCGTTGAAGTATTCAGAGGCGTGGTGCACGCGTATTCCGAAGCCGACAGACGAAGCTATTCTGAAATTGCTCGACCCTTGTGCGACAGCCGCATGGACGCCGCATGGCCGTTGGGCCACGAAAAACATGTTGGGGCAAACCGAGGGCGTGCCTTATCGGAGCCCGTTGTTTTGCAACCAGCCAGCACGGATGGCACCGACTACGCAAGAACTGATTCTGTTACGGGCCAGGAACGAGGCGTTTCAAGAAGCATACGACTACGCCCACAAGACCGCGAAGGCGTTGACGCTTGCGAGCTCCCAAATGGAGGCGGTGATCAACAAGAGCGATTCGTGGTTGAAACAGAAGCTTACGTCGGATCCTGGGTCGATTGAACAGATTCAGCAACGGTTGGCGGATACGTTGAATTCGATCGAGCCACCGCCCGAGTATGACGATCCGGAACTCGAACGTATCGCTTTGCTTGGTTTTGACGCCTGGTTTGACAATGGCAAATTCGAGGTGGAGGCGAAACTCTTTGCCATTGACGCAGGCGTGATGCTCATCGAATTCGCCGCAATGGAAGTGGCGCTTGGCCCGCTGGGCGGGGCCAAATTGGTGGCATCGGCGGTGAGCAAAGGGACGAAAGCGGTCACCGTCGTAGCGGGCAAAGGATCGCAACTATTGAATGTCGCCACGACCAAAGGAGGCCAAGCATTAGCTGCGGCAATGAAGCGTTTGGAGAACATACC
>JANORL010001396.1:0-3336 GCA_031415295.1 Polyangiaceae bacterium
ACGGGACGCAACATCAAGCGTCGTTTCGCCATCATCCTCGATGGAAAAGTTGAAAGCGCTCCTGTCATTCAGGGCAAGATCCCTGGTGGCATCGCGACGATCACGATGGGTTCGGCCAACGTCGATCAACAAATCCAAGACGCACGGAACCTCGAGTTGGTCCTGCACTCGGGTGCGCTTCCTGCTCCGATATCGCCCTCCAACGAGCAAGCCATTGGCGCATCGCTTGGTCAGGACGCCATTGCACAAGGTCTCAAGGCTGGAGCCGTTGGCTCTGCCTTGGTTCTCATCTTCATGATGGTCTATTACAGCCGCGCAGGGGTCATCGCGAACATCGCGGTCATCTTCAACGCGGTCTTACAGATCGCGATCTTGGCGATGTTTAACGCTTCGATGACGCTTCCCGGAATCGCGGGCCTCGCGCTCACGATCGGTATCGCCGTCGACGCGAACGTCCTCATCAACGAGCGTATTCGTGAAGAGTTACGACAGGGCAAGAGCGCACGAGCTGCGGTGGATGTTGGTTACGACAAGGCTTTCAGCGCCATCCTCGACGGACACGTCACGACCCTCATCTCTGGACTCATTCTCGCCACGTATGGCACAGGTCCCATCAAGGGGTTTGCCATCACGCTCATCGTTGGTATCGCCGTGAGTTTGTTCACTGGCGTCATTTGCACGCGGCTCATGTTCGACTGGGCTGTTCGTGGTCGCAGGGTCAAGAAGCTCTATCTCGGCTGAGACGCAGAACATGGAATTCATCAAGCCTGGTCAGCAGTTCGACTTCATGAGCAAGCGGTGGCTCTTCATTGGAGTCAGCGCGTTCCTTCTGCTCCTTTCCGCGATCTCGTTCATCAAGCCCGGACCGGAACTCGGCACGGACTTCAAGGGCGGCACGGAACTCGAGGTCGCGTTCAAGACAAACGTCGAAGCGGGAGAAATCCGAAGCACCGTGGAGGGGCTCGGTTTCTCTGGTGCCGACGTCATTCGTGTTCGCGACACGGGTGCTGTGAGTGCGAACAGGTTCCTCATCCGTGTTCAAGACATCACGGTTTTGACTGACCAACAGAAGGTGGTCATCCAAGACAAACTTTGCCATCTACCGGAAGGAGTCGAACCTTCAGCAGACTTCACCGCACGTTGTCCAGCGACGGCACGCGCTAGCGAAGTCAAGTTCAGCCCCGGTGGTGACAAGATCTCGATTCGTTACGAAATCGCTCCCGATCTCGCCGCCATCAAAGCGCAGCTCGCCGGCATCACCGGCCTCGAACTTCGCGAAGGGCAAAACAATCCGATCATCGTCAGCGCTCGCGACCACAAGGTCGAAGCGCAACTCAAGTCCCGTGGTGATCAGTTGCTTGACGGTCTGCGCAGCAAACTCGGTTCGGACAAAGTCCCCGACCGTGCGTTGCGTGTCGAGTGGATTGGTCCGAAAGCTGGAGCGCAGCTTCGCGATGCAGCCATCACGAGCATCGTCATCTCCATTGTTTTCATCATGGCGTACATCGCGTTCCGCTTCGACTTGCGGTTTGCCCCGGGTGGAATCATCGCCCTCATCCATGACGTAGGTATTGCGCTTGGGGCCATGATCCTCACGCATCGCGAGATCACACTCACCACGGTCGCCGCGCTTCTCACGATCGTCGGTTACTCGATCAACGACACCGTCATCGTCTACGACCGCATCCGTGAGAACCTCACCAAACACCGCAACATGACGTTCCCCGCGATCATCAACCTCTCGGTTTCTGAAATGCTCGGACGAACGATCATCACGTCGGGCGTCACGAGTTTGTCGATGCTCGCATTCCTCATCTGGGGCACTGGCACCATCAAGGACTTCGCGTTCACGTTCCTCGTTGGCGTCGTGGTTGGTACGTACTCCTCGATCTATGTCGCTGCTCCCATCACTGAATGGATCGATCGTCGATTCTTTGGTGCGAAGACAGCAGCGCCGCGCAAAAATGTCACCCGCACGAAGGCTGCCAAACGCGCCGACGCTGTGGTTTGACGCGACCCCTTCCACAATCTCCGCACACGCTGGCCCCGCGATGGATTGACATCGCGGGGCTTTCGTTTTTCCTGGCAACATCACCGCGTCGATAAGAACTCGTGCTTCCCGTGGACATCGCGCCCTCGTCGCGGTACGCGTCTGGCCTTCGCATGATCGATTCCACGTGGAAACTGGCCGCCGAGCCTGAAGTCGCTCACCTCGTCCTTCCACAACCACCGCCGCTATCTGCGCCTCTCGAACCGATCGTTCGTGACCCTGGACAGGCGTCACTCGAAGCCCTCGAGATGTCTCGCACGTTGTCGATGTCAATTACGGTTGCCGATGCGCTCTACCGAGCGGGCCGCCGTGCTGACGACACGACGCGCACGTTTCTCGATCCGCGTTTGTCGCACCTTACGCCCCCCGATCAGATGGCTGATCGAGAACTCAGCGCGGATCGAATCGCTCATGCAGTTCGTCAAAACGAACACATCGCTGTCTTCGGCGACTATGACTGTGACGGCATCACGTCGTGCGCGATCGTTACCGAAGTGTTGCGAACTCTTGGTGGGCGCGTCACGCCGCTTCTCGCCACGCGCAAAGATGGCAGTTACGGTCTTTGTGCACCGGCGCTCGCGCGCATCAAAGCGACAGGCGCGACGCTACTCATCACGTGTGATTGTGGCTCGAGCGATCATCCGCGTCTTGCCGATGCACGAGCTGCTGGCATGGACGTTATCGTCATCGATCATCATCTCGTACCGGACGAACCCCTCCCGACGATCGCGTTTTTGAATCCGCATCGGCCCGAATGTGGATTCCCGTTCAAGCATCTCGCCTCGTGTGGTTTGGCGTTGTCGCTTGGTGCTGCGGTGCGAC
Source organism: Polyangiaceae bacterium (assembly GCA_031415295.1). Taxonomy (GTDB): domain Bacteria; phylum Myxococcota_A; class Polyangia; order Polyangiales; family Polyangiaceae; genus Polyangium. Next base: position 2,873 of record JANORL010001396.1, read on the forward strand.
GCGCGCTGGGTGCAGAACTCGACATGCGTGCATGGCTCGATCTCGTCGCGATCGGAACGGTTGCTGATGTCGCCCCACTCGTTGGTGACAATCGATCTCTTGTGCGAGCTGGTCTCGCGTCGCTTTCGCTCGGGCTACGACCGGGTCTGCGAGCGCTGGCGGACTTCGGCAAACTCGACTTGGTCCATGGAGTTACCGCGGACGACATCGCATTTCGCATCGCACCACGTCTGAACGCACCGGGACGATTGGCCGATCCGGATCTGTCGTTGGCGCTGCTGCTCGAACGAGATGTTACGCGTGCAAACGGAATCGCTGCGCACATCGAACAGCTCACGCTTCAACGCCGTTCGATTCAGGAAGAGATGATTCGGCAAGCGGAACAAGACATCGAGCGTGCGCATTGGGCTGCTGAGCCGGCGATTGTGCTTGCGCGTGAAGGATGGCATCCGGGCATCGTCGGC
>JANORL010001397.1:0-2154 GCA_031415295.1 Polyangiaceae bacterium
CGTTCTGCGCCAAACGCGTGTACCGTCGCGAGTATGAAACCTCAATCCGATGGAGCCATGCTCGCCGCCAAAGTTTCGGCACGGATTCGCGAGTTCCGTGCAGCGCGCGGAATCTCGGCCGAGGTACTTACGCAAGGGGCAAACTTATCTCGCGCGGAACTGTACCTGCTCGAAACGGAAAGCGAAGACATGACGCGGGATATGCTCAACCGTATCGCCGGCGTCTTCGGCGTGCATCCGGCCGTGCTTTGCATGTCCCCGGACGAACACGTTATCGCAACTCTGCTTGAAGCCCAGCGCGATTTGCCGAAAGACGAATTCCAAAAACTCGCGGGCGAACTCGTGTCGAAAGGTTTTGGTCGTTCAAACGGCGCTGCTTGAATCTTTCGTGACCCTCGAGCTGTCTTGAGGCGGCCGTTGTTCCACGGCGCGTTTGGAAATCCATCCGATCTAGATTGGTCTCGACGATGCCTGCCGGCTCCCTGCGGCCGATTTGTGTGTGACTGTTCGCAAATGAAAGATTTTGCGTCCGACTTTTTCGCGTGCGTGCAACATGTGCGGGAGAGGAGTTACGAGTCCGCATGCACGCTATTGCCCTTCGGGTCCAAGAGTGCACCGTCCAAGAAGATTTCATACCCGCCCTTCGAGTCCATGAACGCAGGTTTCGAGATAAACCCTAGCTCGGATTTTCGATCCGGTGGGCAAAAACGCTCCGAAGGCGTAAAAACGTAATTGGTCAGTTCCTCGTGCGTCCAGCATCCGTGAGATTCGACCTGACATCGAGGTACGTTTCCTAAAATGCGTCATGCGCGCGTACCAATTTCCCCTTGAACATACGCCCGCTCTCGACGATTCCACAATGGGTACTTCGTCTCATTGCGAAACAGCGTTGGTTCCACGTGTCCTGCAAGGAAGAAGTAGCACCCACGTTCGATGTTCCAGCCGTGGTTCGGTGCGGCGTCCATCGCCTTTTCGATCCGTGCTTCTTGCTGTGCGGTCAGCGGCCCTCCCTCGATGACACGTAGCCCTTTCTTGCCACGATCCACTCGGACCACCTTTTCGAGCATCCCAATGGCTCGGACTGCCTTGTCCTGATAGAAACCAATGTATTTGGCCGGCTTATCCGACCGTTTTAAGACGTTTCCGCGACCACCAATCCACCACATGCGCGTACGCATCGACGGCATCATCCTGTGCATAAGGACACGTGATGGCAAGTTTTTACCTCGAACATTGCCCCTTCCCCACGTGGCATTCCATGGTAGGCTGCGCGCCCGCTGAACCACCCCCGCATGATGCTTCGTGAAACTTCTGGCGCCTACAATTTCAGCTTCATGGCCGTGTCGTTGCGCCCGGACCTCGCGCGGATCGTCGCCGAACTCTTCCTCGCCGAGCGCGACTGGAATGCCGTCAAACGTCGGGTCCTCGCCACGAACGCACTCCAGTGCCGTACGACGAGCAGCGCCATACGCATGGAGCGCGAGTTGCGCCTGAGGCTCGCCACCCTCACCGACAAACAGCTCGAAATCCTTGCGACGAGTGCCGCAGACGAACGAGCGGCCATTTCCTGGCTCGCGGCCATCAAGCATATTCGTTTTGCCTACGACTTTGCAGCCGACATGCTTCGGGACAAACTTGCCGTCCACGAACCCGTTCTGCGTTATTCGGATTATGAGACGTTCGTGGAAACCAAAGCCCCATTCCACCCGGAACTCGCCCGCTTACGACCTTCTTCGAAAAACAAGCTCCGCCAAATTCTCCTGAAAATGCTCGCCGAAGCTGGACTCGTGGAGCCAGGAAGCACGGTCATGGCCATCCATCGACCTTTTCTCTCGACGACGATTCTCGATACCATTCGCTCGGACAATCCCCGCTGGTTGGCCGGTTTTCTTTTTCCCGACAATGAACTGGGGCTTGGGGCGAAGGGCGCCGAAGGCGACCCGAAGCCCCAAATGCTCAAATTGGGGATTGGGGCGAAGGGCGCCGAAGGCGACCCGAAGCCCCAAATGCTCAAATAAGGTGCGTCACGATGTCTTTTATCATGAACCTGCTTTCCGAACGCCTATTTCAAATCCTTGGCAGCCCGGCATTTCTCGCCATGCAGGGACTCGCCAACGAAGTGCCCCTTTTTATTCAGACCTATGACCCGGCACA
>JANORL010001398.1:0-2631 GCA_031415295.1 Polyangiaceae bacterium
GCGCAAAGTGCTATCGGGCTGTTCGTTTTTTGCGGAATTGGTTTGGGACGTATGGGTGATCTGCGTCTGCGCTGGATGGTCGTTTTGCCTCTGGTGATGTTCGTCGTTCAACTGGTGTGCAGTTGGCTTTGGTTACGGCATTTCCGATTCGGCCCCGTCGAATGGGTCTCCCGTTCACTCACGTATGGGAAAATGCAGCCCATGCGTTTACCGAAAACACCTTCTTCCGAAATTAGTGAGTAAAAGCCATGAAGACCCCCCAGATTCTTCAATACATCGCGGCCGTTGCGGCAATGGGATTGCTAATTGCCGCTTGTGAATCCAGCGGCACAACGCCCTTCGGCAAACCTTGTCAAACGGGCGCGGATTGCATTTCGGATTTTTGCGTCGGTGGTGAGACGGGCACCGTGCCGGCGCCATTCTGCTCCGATGATTGTAGCGGACGAAAAAACGGCGACGCGTGTGGTGACGGCCAAGGCCGTTGCATCGCCGATTTCGTATCATGGTGCTGGATGCCGTGCGAAGCGGACAGCGAATGCGTAGCGGTCAATCCCGAACGGCCGGCTTGTAGCATCACGTCGTCCAGTGGCGTGGACGCACCATTCAAGGTTTGTATCGGTAAACCGAAAAGCTGATTGACGTTCGATTCACTGGCACGTTTTGACTCGCGCGAGTAACAATGCGCGTTCCCGCGCGTTTTTCGTGAGAAATGCAGCGCGTTCGAATTCCCGGCTCGCATCCGCGAAACGTCCCAATTTGAACAACAAGTCTCCGCGTACCGCTGGCAGCAAATGATATGCTTGAAGCTGCGCTTCGCTCATATTCCGTTTAGGCCGCCTGTCGGTTCAGAGCTTTTTCTGCGCGCTCGAGCCATCGCCGCAAGGACTGTGCATCGTCGGGGATACTGCTCAGTCCGTGCTCTTCCACAACCCGGACCATTCCAGCCGTATCTTTGTTATGAATACCAAGAGCGTTGAGCTTTTCTTCCGGACGCCGCAGTTTTTCGGACTGAGTGGCTCCGGCAATTGCAGCAACCCAGGATTCGATTTTCTCGATGGCGACACCACCGACGAGCGCCGGTCCCTCGTTTGTCTCGGTGATGGACGCGATTGCGCGTTCAATATCCGATTCGCGATGGGCAAATTTGGCATCGTCGCGGTCGCGGGTGAAGGCCAGAATATCGCAGCCACGCTTTTTCGCATGATGATAAGCACGTTGCACGTTCAGCGCTTCGCCCTTGCCGGCAATTCCCACTTGGAGCTTCGGGGCCTTTTTCCACGGAATTGCATCGATTACGCGCCATCCGTCCGGACGAACTTGCCGCAACAATGCCTCGATGACGCCTGCTTCCGGGTCGTCTTTACGAAAAGGCGCTTCAGTGGCAAATCCACCAAGTTCATTTCGGCCTTCACCGGCAAGAATGACCCGAATCATGGCTCTGCTCCAGATAGCAGTGGCGCTTCATCAAGGCCATTGGCATAAGCGATCCACAATTCGCCTAGTGCATAAATCTTGAAACGTTCTTCGAAATCCGGCGTGTCCTTGATGCGCTGTATTTTCGTCCCTTCGTCCGGTTTACGCGTCACGATGGAGACTTCGTCCGGCTTCAATTCATTGACAACGAGGGGGCTATGCGTGGCCATGACGACTTGCGTTCCTTTTTCCTCGACAATCGAGCGCAATAGACGCATGACTTCCGCAATGCGTGCTGGATGAAGACCATTTTCGGGTTCTTCGACGAGCAAAAGCGATACGGGTTCCAAATGGGCGAGTGCGGCAAATGCCAAATAATAAAGAAGCCCTTCGCTGAATCGTTTGGCTTCGACACGGGTGCCATCCTGGAGTTCAGCTTCGAGCACGACTTCACTCGTGGTTACGGCTTTTACCCGCAAGTGTTTTACCGTTGCAAAATGTCGGCGCACGTCGGCGACGATCGAAGCAAAGGCGTCGTCATTTCGATTGCGAATGGCAAAGTAAACGCCCGCAAGACCGTGGCCGCGTTCGTCAAGAAAACCTACTGGTTCCGTTTCCGGAATCAATCCGCTGGGCTTTCGCAATGCATCTGGGTCGAAACGGACGAGGCGTGCAGCGAGAAGCTGGCCGCGAATGACCTCCGCGGATGATGTCAACAAGATGTGACTCTGATTTGTTGCAGTGCGCTGATCATCGCGAGATTCGCCAGCGGTTGATGATAGCGTTTCTTCCAGATATCCCAATTGCGCTTTAATATGATATACACCTGAATTGACATCGCATGCGAGCTCTGCCAAAGGTGCCGTCGTGTTCAAGTTTGTTGGCGATTGCAAAAAATGATCGAATGGCAACCACTTGCCCTGTTCGTCGAGTTTGAACGCCGAACCCGCAAATTGCACGACCGTCCGCATTCCATGAAGTAGGGTGCTCTTGCCGCTGTCGTTTGGACCGATGAACGCATGCAGCGGTGTCAACGTCACATGGACATCGCGCAAGCAGCCATAATTTTGAGCATGAAACGCGTGGATCATCGTGGGTCACCCCATCCTATGCGAAACTTGGCTCCAGGTCCAAGTTTCTCGTTGCTTCGTCTTCCCACGGCAAATCTGACAAACGTAGCTTTGGGCGTTGATTTCTCGGCGCCGCGGCGGGGCCCCG
>JANORL010001399.1:0-5727 GCA_031415295.1 Polyangiaceae bacterium
TCTCCGCGATGTTGTGCTGGAGAGGGGAGTTCGTACGATTCTAAAGCAATTTGCGAGCGGCTTCGATGTTGAGGCGTCCGCGCAAGACACCTTTGCCGCGTTCGCTTTCCGCCAAGGAAAGAGGCGAAGCGCTTTGCAGCAGCGCGTTACGTACGGCGCGACAATCGGGTTTTTGGCCACGGCTTTGCTGAATCGCGAGGAACAAGGCGGCGACGCCGGCAACCATGCCAGCAGCACACGTGGCGCCGCTTTGCGCGATCGTGCCTCCACCAGGTGCGGCTCCGACGATCGCTTCACCTCGAGCAACGATGCCGCTATCTCGATACGTCGGTCCCCACATGCCGAAATCGAGCAACTTGCCTTCGGCGTCTTCAGCCGCGACGGCGAGCACAGTCGATGCCGCAGTGGGAACGTGGAAGTGTTCGTTGCCATCACCTTCGGCAGCGACGACGACGAGCACATTTTTTTCCGCTGCTCGCGCTAACGCTTTGGCGAGTGCGTCGAGCATGCCAGCGTCAGGAGATAGCGCGCCACCGTGCAACAGAACGATGTTCGCTCCGTGTTCGAGTGCGGCGCGAATGCCCTTCGCAAGATCCGGGGGACTGCCGGCGGAGATCGTTTGATTCGCTCGAAAGGCATGTACCGGGACGATGATGCCGCGGGCCTTCGGCGCGATTCCCGGCGCTGAACTGCCAAGGTGGCCAAAGACGACGCTCGCAACATGCGTACCATGGGTGCGATCGGCTGCTGTGTCGTGCGAGACCGGCATCTCGAGTGCGGTGACGTTTCCTCCAACGAAAGCCGGATGCGACAGGTCAACAGGACCGTCGAGCACGGCGACACAGATATCGGGGCTACCGAGCGTTTCGGTTTGCAGCTCCGCAAGGCCAGGCAAAGTGAATCGCGGGTCAGTGGACATGGGCTGCGTCAGTGTAACCGCAATGCATCCGTTTTGTTGAGTGACTCGTAGCGTCGGAAAACGGCGATCGGTCGTTCCCGACTGAGTCGCCAGCTTCGCACCCGGTTTTCAGCACGAATCCGTGCGAAATCCATCCTCACCGCCACCCATCGACGGAGAAAAACCACCCCAAATAATGCTCGCCGCATCACCTTCCACCGACATTTTGGTGATCGGTATTGCGATTTGTGCCGAACGAAAAGGTTGAATGGAAAAGGTGCCAGCCACTTTTGAAAAGGTGCCAACCACTTTTTGAAAAGGTGCCAGCCACTTTTTGAAAAGGTGCCAGCCACTTTTTCCGTGGGCAAACCATTTGGTGGTCAAACGATTGCGCCGCGTCTGCTGGGTGCGCCGGTCAGTACAACGTGTCGATGAACGTGTGCGCTTTCGACCGCGCAATCACATAGGTCGCATCGATCCCGTCGCGGCGCGCAAACACCACATCGTGCCCACGAACAACATCTCGCGCGCCAAACGCGAGCCGCACCGTGCGCTGCGGATCCACCTTGAGATCGTTCACGTCTCCACCATGTAACGCTCGTTCGATCGTGATCGTGAACGCGGGCGGATCAAACCCCTGTTCTTTCGTCGGTGCACCCACGCTGACTGCGGCATCGGGCGCCAGGTCGCCAAGCGCATCTCGTAGTTGCGCTGCACGACTCGTGTCCGACGAACCTTCGATGTTCAACGCGTCTCCGACTCGTTTGAGCACCAAAGGTTTCCTCTTCTTGTCGTGTTGGGTCACCGTCACCTTCACGATGTCGCCCACGTCGAAGCTAAAAACAGCACGGTCCAGCAACCACTGGCTCGTGACCGTTTCGACCACCTTGGGAACGATGAAGACGGCGTCGTCACCATCGATACGTGCGAACGAACCCGTCGTCGTTGGTGCTCCAACCAAAAGCCGGATGACGTGGGCTCCCGCATCTCCAGAACCGATGTCGGCGTCGACGATGATGCGAGGTTTGTCGAATCCAAACGATCCGTCGTCCTTGGCCGCCACGAATCGTTCCACCTTCAAAGGGAAAAGCGTCGCCGCGATGTCCGAGCTAAATCCGATGTCTGCCGAGAGCCCGCGTCCCAAAGGCTCCGTGAGTTTCCAGTTGCCGTCCGTCGTGCGTTCGATGCGTTGTACTCGGTTGCCTTGCTCGATCCGGAACGCGCGAACCACCGTTTCTGGTTGATCGATCACGGTCAGACTGCGTAGCGCCACTTCGCTCGGGAACAGATCTCGCAACGCGGAAACAGGCAGCGTGAGCACTGCACCGTCCTTGCCTCGAGACACAGTGACTTGTTCACCACGCGCGGGGCCAACGATGATCTCTTCGATCCGCTCGTCGTCTCCAGCATCTTCCGCATGCGACGGCAAAAGCGACGTGAGACGAATCGTGCCAGTAGGTTTGTCGAGGCCAAGTGCCGCTCGATCAGGATCGACGAGCACATCAGAGCCACGTAACGCAAACAGAGCTTCCAGCAACGCTCGACCCGCGCTTGCATCGACGTCGCGATCACTCGGCACTCGCTGGTGAAATTTCGTCCCTTTCCGGGCGAGTTCCAACCGCTTGTCGCCAAACGTAAAGGAGACTTCCTCCACTTCGTCGATCGTTGCCGAGAACAGTCCGCGATCGACGAGAGCGTCGGGGGACTTAGACAAACCGTCGACGACTTCTTTCGTGAGGCATGCCGAGATGCGTGAGGGTTCGCGAAGAATTGCCACGACTTGCTCGGGATTGTCCGGACAAGCGCCACCTACAGCGAGCACGCCGCGTGGTCGTGAGGAATCTTTGGGTACGAACGTGATCGTGATGGCGGGATTCGAGGCTTTGTCGGCGATGCCGTCGGCCAAGAAAGACGCGGCATCGGTGCGTCCAAGCGTCGTCAGAAATTCGTTGAACACACGCCGAGCGACAGGCTTGTTCGCTTCTTTCGTCGGCCCGGCAAGGCGCATTTCGTCACTGTCCGGTCGCGCGTGTTCCAGGTGATACGTAAACGCTGGGGTGACAATTTCAAAGCGCGCGATGTCGGTCGAAGGGTAGGGAACGAGGCGCCGGGCACGTAGTAGTTCGGGATCGGTATCGAGCGACGCGACCAGTTCCTTGTTGATGACGTACAGGCGTGTCCCAGCGTCGTTCTTCACTTCGGCAAACACTGCACCGGGTGGAGATGACGCGGCGCCTCCGATGGTGACCACAGTCAGGCGATCGCTGAGCGTGACGGCTACGCGAAGTCGCGGATGTTCAAGATCGAGCGCGCTGGCGTCGACGCTACCCGGCTCGATGACGTGCTCATACGTGCTGAATTCGAGCGTTCCGAGGAATTGGTCGACTTGTTGTTCTTCCGCGGCAAACCGATCTTTGTCGATGTTGATGTCCCAGAGACGTTGTCCTCGACCATCGGGAGCTCGACGCGTCAACGTGGCAGTTTTTCCGGACCGCTCGATCTTTACCGTAGAAATGTCGTCAACACGCCATGCCGCGAAGAGGTTGCGCTTGCGCTGCTCGGCTTCTTGCGTCGTAACCGATCCACGATCGATGACGAACACGTACAGCACTGCGGACGCTGCCAAACCCGTCAGGATGATCGTCGTCGCGTGCCGCTTTGCCGTACTGGCGAAACTCATCGTTCGTCACGCGGCCCTTGTTTGGTGTCGTCGCGGCGGCCCCTCCGCTCCGTGCTGCGCCGTCGAAGCTGAATCGCCACGCCTACGAGCACGCTCGCGAGCGGAATGAAAATGACGACGTACCGGAAGATCGACGCGAGCGATTCTTCGGAAAGCCTCAAGCCTGCGGTCATTGCGGGCTTTTTCGGGATGTCGATCGGCGTCGGGGAACTCGCGAGCCACGCCAGTGCACTTTCAACAAAAATGGCCGTGCCGCGTAGTTCGTCGCTCATCCAGTTTTCGCCCATCATGGGACTCGACGAGGCGACGGCGACCAAACGTGCGCCGCGCACTCCACCCGAACGTGCAGGTAGTTCAGATGCGTACGAAATCGTGAGTGGCCCCTTCGTATCGCCTTCCTTCGCAACAGGTTCGGCAGGGTCTTTCGCCCACGCAAAAAAATCGACCATGCCAAACGCATCGTCGCTCGTGATGAGCAGCGGTGTGACAGTGGCCGACCCTTTGCCCGTTGCTTTCATGGAACTGGCGACGGTGAATACGGGGCCTGTTCCCGTCTGTTCTGCACCGAGCAACCCGTCGGTCACGGTGTGCGGCTTCGTGATCGGCATGAACGTTTCGCCAAACCCCCGCGAAGAACGCAGCCGCGCATCTGCTTCGAAGATGAAGTTTTTATTTACTTCAACCCCAAACGTTCCGAGGAGCCCGCCAAGACCAAGGTCCTCGTAATGTTCGGATTTGTCGTCCGGAACGGGACCCGCCGCGACCAGCACGTTGCCCCCTTGCTCGACGTACGCCGTGAGTTTTTGCGCGTCCTCTTCGGAGAACTTGTCACTTGGACCGGCCACCACGACCACGCGACAACCGGCGTACGACGAACGTGTGGCATTGTCGTTCGCCGTGGCCGCTTTGGTCGACACCGTCACGACGTCGTGGCCATTGAGCCGCAGCCGATCGCGAACCGATGCGAGACCACCAGCGCCTAGTTCGATCGACTTCTCACCGTGTCCGGTCGTGAAACAGATCTGCGTTCGATCCGTCGAGATCACGGTCCGAATACCAACAGTGAGCGCTTGCTCGAGGCGCGGTCTCACTTGCATGTCGTCTGCGTCGTCGACCTCGACGAGCTCCCGCGTAGTGACGAAGTGTGCACGTTCTCCGCGCGAAATGACGATGGCCGCATCCGTGATGACGCGACCTTCGATAATGCGTTCGTCGTATTTACGTTGCAGGGCAACGTATTCGGCGGCGTTGCGATAGGGATCCGTGAAGTGCACGTCGAGGCGCGTGGTTTCCGAGCCGTACGCGGCAAGTAGGTGCTTCAAAGAAAGCGCAAGCGCTCCCGATGCAGGTACGAGCACGTCGATGCGGATCGGTTCGCCCAACGCATGAAGCGTTTCTGTCGTCGCCCGACTGAGCGTGTACAGGCCGCCCTTCGTAAAGTCCCAACGCTTGTAGTGTCGTGCGGCAACAACGTTCACGAGCAGCCCGAGCACCATGGCCGCAACAAGACCCATGATCGCGGCAAATTTGGTACCCGCTGCCGTGCCGGTAGGAACGACGCTCGACTGTTCCGGCGCTGCTTCCGGTTCCGGTTGGGTTTTCGCATCGGTGACGACGTTCGCAGAAAGAGCCGATTTCGTGGCTCTCTTGCGTGAGGTTTTGCCCGACGAACGTTTTGCCGACTCTTTCGAGCCCGTCGCCTCCGTCGTCTTCGTGGGTTTGTCGTTGTTCATCCCCACCTCCACGCATCGACCGTACGTGTCGTGATGAACAGAGGGAGCATGATGAGGGTAGCGTCGTAAATGAGCCGCCGTGAATCAATCAGTCCACGCGACGCATCGTTCATTTGTGTCCAAACAGAAAGGTGCGTGGCCACTTCATGAACCGCTCCGTCGGGAATGATGAATTCAGCCAAACCGAAGAAAAACAGGCTGGAAATGACGACAGCGGAAAGAACGGCCGCCGTGAGCTGACTCGTCGTCAACGCGCTCGTCATGATGCCGATGGCCAAATATCCGCCGCCTATCGCCATGACTGCCGCGTAACTCGTGGCGACTACGCGCCAGTCGATCTCGCCATTCTGCATGCGGATGACGAGGATGTAGAGCAACGTCGGTGCCCACATCGCCGCGTACGTCACAAGCGCCGC
>JANORL010001400.1:0-2142 GCA_031415295.1 Polyangiaceae bacterium
CCGTTCGAGCGAAGCGAACGCGCCTGCATGATCTTCGTCGAGGTACAGCACGATCCCTTTGGCCGTATAAAACCAATAGATGGCGAACGACATTCGTGCGGCTTCAATGGATTGTAGAAACGAAACTTCGTCGAATTCGTCACTATCGAACGTCCTTGGTCCCCGCGTGCGCCTTTCGAGGCACGCAATAGTTTGTCGAACGATGGTTTGTGTCGCGACCGCCGAAGCAAGGTTCTTCTTCGTCATCAACGCAAGCAGCCGCTCGTTTTCCATTCTTGCTTCGCCAAGCGGATCGCCCAAAATAAACTGAGCAATCATTCGGTGCGAGCAAGTATATGAAAAAAACATGAGATCCCCAGATTCGAGTCCCGCGACGTAGGCCCGGTCGAGATAAGGGAGAAGCGCGCGCCAATGCATCGAGAAATGGGAAATTGTCGTAAAATAGAAGCCGAGCAAGCAAGTTTCATGCACGGTCCCACTCTTCTCATGCATAGCCAGCGCGATTTTGCCAAGCTTGTGCGCTTCGGCAAACCTCGTCGTCGTACTCGCAAGCACCGCTCCGAGCAGCGCGTACGCCGACGCTGAATCATCCGAACTGCCATGAGTAGCAGAATGGTTCGCCGCAAATGCCGTGAGCCAATACCCGAGATTAGGCTTGATACCGAATGCCGAGAGCGCCAAATGGCGTGTTATACGCATGGCGAGCCGGTTCACTTCCGAAATCATGGGTTCCGCCAAAACGAAATCATCGATCGTGCGATCAGCAAGTTGAATGCTGACCGCGTGAAGCTGAGCCTCATAAGCGATTTTACTCGCTTCGTCTGTGTCGGGGACATCGAAACCCAGCAATCGGAGGGCACTTTCTCCAGCGCGTACAGCATCGACGGGTTGACCGCGGGCGGCCTTCAGAACCATGCACAAATCAAGGACTCGGACGCGTTCGATCGACGTTTTCGCTAATGCTTCGAGCACAGAGATTTCGGTCTCCGTCTCGTTGGGAGCACCGGCGAGCATTGCGCATTCCGCAAACTCGAAATGGAGTGCAAAAGAAACGTCGTGCATTTCGCTCGAGTTGGTCGGGGCGAGCACGGATATCCCGGCCTTCAAGGTGCGCGATGCAGCTTCGTAAGCAGTCGCGGCTTTGGCGCGTTTTCCCGCTTCGAGATTGAGTTTTGCCAAGTTTTCGCGTTCGCCAGAATCGTTGATGAGGTCCCGACCGAGATTGAGGTGCGAGACGAGTTCATAGATCCGCTCGAATGGCACGTTGCCTTTGTGGCTCGCGAGCATCAGGCGTCCGATTTTAAGGTGAAGACCAGCTCGTTCGTGGTCTTTTATGCCTTCATAAGCCGCTTGTTGCACTCGATCGTGCAAGAATCGATAGGAAACATCGCCGGAAGAACTCGTTTCCGCATTCTCTACGTGCATCAATTGATACTGGGGGCTCAGTGGCACAACGACGCCATCCAAGAGCGCTTGCCACAAATCAAGCGCCACCATGCGCGGAACCGCTTCGCCGATGACGGACAATGTTTGCAAGTCGAATCGAAAACCAATACACGCGGCAAGGCACAAAACACGTTGCGTGCTTGGTGCAAGGCGCGCGAGCCGTTCGACCATGAATGCAACCACGTTATCAGTCGCCCCCATTGCCCGAACCGCTTTGATATCCCAGCGATAAGCCAACGTCTCCACATCGTAACGAAGGTGGCCGTCCTTGTGTAATGCCTTGAGCAACTGAATGACAAAGAATGGATTGCCGCGTGTCTTGTCGAAAATAGCATCGGTAAGTGCCACGCATGTTTCCGGCGTCGAACCAAGCGCATCGGAAATAAATGCACCAACATCCTGTTGGTCGAGCGGCCCGAGCTCAATCGCAGTCACACGCGTTGCAACACCCAATTCCTTGAGCGCCGCGGTGAGCGGATGAGAAGCGTCGACCTCATTGGTGCGATATGCACCGAGCACGAGTAGGCACCCATGCTCGTTTTCCTTCATCAATGCCGTAAGAAGATCCAGCGAAGCGAGATCGGCCCATTGGAGGTCGTCGAGAAAAATGACGAGTGGGTGGTTATCCGCTGTGAATACCTGGACAAACTTCTGGAACACCCGCATAAAACGATTACGTGACGCTGTTCCGCTGAG
>JANORL010001401.1:0-5522 GCA_031415295.1 Polyangiaceae bacterium
CAAACGTGAGCCTGGTACGGCCATGAGATTCATGGGGAACGTGCCGAGAAGATCGGGTTCGTCAAAAAGAACCTCGCGTCCAACAGGCGCGATACGCCGACCATCCGGCAAGACAAACCCACCTCCAGCCATCGGTCCAGCCTTCGCCGCCGCTTCCCCAGAAGCGTCACTCGCCGTGCATTTTCCCTGGACCGGAGCTGGGTATGTCCCGTCAAACGGCTCGCATGTCACGTCATGCGGGAGTTTGTCCCAGGGTGCCAGCGTCGGGCAATCGAACGCCGTTGCCGGCTCGTTACACTCGCCGCAAAGAAACGCACATGATTTGGGCAACTCGGCAAGAATGTCGTCGACCGTGCCGAGGTCCACGGGTGCCGGCTTGGTGATTACCGGATCGTTCTCGCATCCGACCGCGACAAACGCAGCGAACGCGACCGTGACCGAAGACATGCGTAAACGAAGTGATCGATTGAAGCGAGCGAACATGGGAAAAGAATATCACGGTCAATGCGACGAAAGTTCAACGCATCGCCGCCACGGCCACGAGAAAACCCAATGTTACGACCACCGCAAGCACCCACGCGACGCGACGTGACCCTTTGGCACCGTACGTTCGTTCCAGCGAAGGCGCAGGATTGCGGGTGGCAAGAGCGCACAACACGACGCCCGTACTCGCACCATGACCAACGCGCGTTTCGAGATGAAGCTGCGCAATACTCCCGTCCGTGTACCCAAACGGCCTGACGAATCGCAACACCACCGCTCCGTTCATGGCGAGTGGAAGCCTCACGCGAATCGCCCGAGCTTGCTCATCACCATCGATGCGATGTCCTCCGCTGCGACGACAACCATCGCATCCGCCGCCATCACATCGAGCACACACGATCCGAGCCGGAACAGCGACGACGATATCCGCGCCGATCCACTCGATCGGGATCTCGATCGCATGCTTCCCACGCGGTTCGCCACATGCCTCCAGTGCGGAAGTATCGACGACACGGCCGAGCGCCTGCGCCATGTCTCATCATTAACCCCAACCATCCTATTTGGGAAGTGGTGAGCCGAACTCGAAATTGGCCGCTTGTTCGCCCAAGATCCGTCACCCGACTAGACTGCACGGCGATGAAGCAAAAGCTTGTATTGCCGATATTTTTTGGCGCCCTAACGATGTACTCGTTGGGCTGCGGAGCCAAGGTTGTGGTCGACTCACCAGGTGCCGGTGGCGCCGGTGGTTCTGGTCAAGGAGGCTCGGGTTTGTCCACGTCGAACTCGAGCGTATCTTCCACGTCGTCGAGTACTTCGTCCGGTGAACCGTCTCCGTGTGACGGAACGACGAGTTGCGAAAAATGCGTCAACTGCACGGTGGATATCGTGTGCGCTGAGCAGTGGGCACAATGCGCATCGGTCCAACCTTGCATGGACCTCGTGTATTGCCTTGCGAGTTGTCAGAACGAACAGCTCTGCATCGACAAGTGCCTGGCCGTGTATCCCGAAGGCATCGACACCTACGTCCAAACAGCCCAGTGCGTGATTTGCCAGGCTTGCGTCAATGATTGCCAAGGTTTGACGAAGAATTGTCCCTAGGCTTTTATCCTGATCGACGTCGGAAAAACCCCTCGATAGCCGCCTTTTGCGCCGGCCCAGCCCAAAGCTCAGCAAAAATGGCCCGCTCGAGGTCGATCGAGTTTCCACGGCGCGCTTGCCTCACCGCCAGCAGTGCACGCTTCTGCGCCGCAATCACCGCCCTCGAGTTCTTCGCAATCAACGCCGCTCGCTCGAGCGCTCGCGTCAGCGCTTGGCCCTTCGGCACGACATCACCGACGAGACCAAGACGATGCGCCTCTGCCGCGTCAATTTTCTCGGCCGTGAAAAGCAGTCGCGATGCTTCCAGAGGACCCACGCGTTCGAGCAGCCTCGTCATGCCGCCCCATGCCGGGGACAAACCCATCCGTGCATGACGAAATGCGAGGCTCGTGTGGCTCTCCATGAAGACCATGTCGCAGAGCAACATCAGCTCGCAACCGCCTCCATACACATCGCCTTGAACCGCGGCGATGACGGGTAGATCGCCCGTTTCGAGCACCAAAAGCGGCTCATACATGTCGAGCACTGGCCGCGGACCTCCGCCGTCTCGTACATGTTTGGCGATTTCGTTGAGGTCTCCGCCCGAGACAAACGACTCTTCTCCCGTCGCCGTGAGCACGACGGCGCGTGCCGATTCGTCCGCCGCGGCTTCACGCGCCGCTTCCGCCAATCGACGCGCCAAATCCACGTCGATTGCATTCCGTGTGGTCGGGCGATCGATTGTCAAGACAACCGTCGTATCCGATCGTTCGACCCGCAAACTCACGTCGGCTCTCCGCGTGTGCGGCCGTTGGCTCGTGAGCTTCGCGGCGGCGTTCGTTCATCGTAAAGAACGTTCGTGATGCGCACATCGAGCTCTCGTTGCGAGATACGTCCCCCTTGCGCGGCCACGTACTTCTCGGCGTGCTCGATAATGGCGCCAGCAACGTCCACACCACTTGCTCGTTCGACGCCTTCAAGGCCCGGAGACGAGTTGATTTCGAGAATTTTGGGCTTCTTTTTTGCTTCGAGCATATCTACGCCCGCGACCTCGAGCCCCATCACCTTCGCCGCGCGAACAGCTGCGCTGCGATACGAAGCCGGAAGAAGTTTGACGCGGTTGCCTTTGCCACCACGATGCAAATTCGACCGGAATTCACCGGGTTTGGCGACACGACGCATCGACGCGATGACCTTGCCACCCACGACGATCACGCGAATGTCGCGCCCTTTCGACTCGCGAACGTACTCTTGCAACACGATGTCCTGACCCATCGCCCAGAGCGTTTCGAGTAGCGAATGCACCGCTTGAGGCGTTTCGGCGATCATCGTGCCGATGCCTTGTGTGCCTTGTTGAAGCTTGACGATGGCCGGGCAACCGACCAACGCGAGCGCCGAATCGACGCCTGCTGGACTGCGTGCACAGATGGTCGTCGGAACCTCGATGTGCTTGCGATTGAGCAGTTGTAGAGCACGAAGTTTGTCCCGGCTACGCGCGATGGACACTGCACTGTTCAGTACCGGAGTGCCCATGAGGTCGAATTGACGAACGACGGCGAGGCCGTAATTCGTAATGCTTGCGCCGATACGCGGGATGACCAAGTCGAACCTGGGTATTGCGTTTCCCTCGTGCAGCAGACTGGGTCGGCCTTTCGACACGACGATCTGCAAATCCAAGGGGTCAAACACCGTGACGTCATGGCCACGCGACCGCGCAGCCAGGACGAGTCGACTGGTCGAGTACAGAGTTGGGTTTCGCGAGAGAATGAGGAGCCGCATTCGAATCGAGGGCCGCACACTAGCAGAGTCCACGGACGTCACACCTCCGTTCACGGACGTGGGTCCTCACCTACATCGGTGCCTCTTGCATCCCGAGATGTTTCGTGTACGAATCAACTCCAGTCGCGCGGCGAAACGCGCCAAATCAGGAGTGAACACGTCATGTGGCAGCCCTTTACCGAGGAACACGAGCAATTCCGAAAGACGGTCCGGTCGTTTGCAGAGAAGGAACTCGCGCCGCATGCCGATCAGTGGGAAGCGGACGAGGTTTTTCCGAATTGGGTATTCAAACGTGCGGGCGAACTAGGGATTTTGGGCGCGCACTTTCCGGAAGCTCATGGCGGCATGGGTCTCGATTATTGGTTTAGCGCGGTAAAAGCCGAAGAATTGCCGAGGTCGCGTTTGGCTGGTGTCGTCATGGGTTTGCTCGTGCAAAGCGACATGGCCACGCCCGTCATCAGTGATTTAGGGACCAAAGAACAAATCGAAGAAATTTTGAAGCCCGTGTTGGCCGGCGACAAAGTGATCTCGCTCGGCGTGAGCGAACCGGGCGCAGGCAGCGATGTCGCGGGTATTCGCACCTTTGCGCGAAAAGACGGCGACGATTACGTGATCAGCGGCCAAAAAACGTTCATTACCAACGGTACGCGCGCGGATTACATAACGCTGCTCGCGAAAACGATGCCCGATCGCGGGGCGCATGGCTGTTCGTTTTTCCTGGTACCAACGAATTTGCCGGGCTTCTCTGTATCGAAAAAACTCAAAAAAATAGGCAACAAGTCGTCCGATACCGCCGAATTGTTTTTGGAAGACATGCGCATTCCAAAGCGATATCTGCTCGGCGAAGAAAATCAGGGCTTCATGTACCTGATGCAAAACTTTCAAAGCGAACGACTCATCGGATGCGTGAGTGCTCTTGCGGGCGCCTTCTACACGCTCGATTCCAGCGTAAATTATGGCCGAGAACGCGTCGCCTTCGGCAAACCCATCATCAAGCGCGAAGTGTGGCAACACAAATTCGTGGACCTGTACACCCGCGCCGAAGCTGCCAAGGCTCTCGTTTATCAATGCCTCGATCGGTACAACGACGAGCGCTACGTCAAAAAAGGTCCAGTTAGCTTCGACACCGTCAAATACATTTCGATGGCGAAAATCCTCGTTGGGGACGTCGCGAACGACGTGATGGATACCTGCCTCCAGTTTCACGGCGGCTGGGGTTACATCGAAGACTTCCCGATCGCTCGAGCTTGGCGCGATGCACGGCTGTTTCGCATCGGTGGCGGGACGAGCGAGACGATGCGCTACTACGTCGCCAAACTGATGGGGTTCTGAGAACGCCCCTCTGAGAGGGTGCTCAAATTCTGAGCATCAGTTCAAAAAAATACCAAAAAAGTACGAGACAAGTTCCAAGAATCGCTGTAGAACCTGCCCCCTCTCGGAACGACCGGGGCTGTAGCTCATCTGGGAGAGCGCCTGACTGGCAGTCAGGAGGTAAGGGGTTCGATCCCCCTCAGCTCCACTCGATGCGGTAGATAAAGAAGGCGTCGCGAATCACGCGGCGCCTTTTTCATATTTGGGGCATTTCGGGTCACTCGAGGGCCGAGCGTGATGTCGCAACGAGGTTGGAAGTTCGTCCTGGTGATCTACGTGATCATCATCGGCCTTATCTCGGCAGCGGCGTACACCAAACGCCTGCATGTTGCGGCCATCTTTGGCAGGTCGCACGCGGACAAACTCTTCCATTTCGTCCTGCTTGGAGGCGCATCGTTCCTCGCGCGACGAGCGACAGCAGACGCACGGATGCGTTTTCTCAATCTCGCGCATGGGCTCCCGATCGGCCCGTTTGTCGTGGGCGTCGCCGCAACGATCGACGAGTTTGCGCAAGCGTTCTCGCCGGTGCGGACGTTTAGCTTTGCCGACCTTGCTGCGAACATCGGCGGAACCGTCGTCTTCGGATGGCTTGCCGCTTCACGATGGTTCGGGCCCTTCGTCAAAGATCGTTCGACCCCAAAACAATCGGACTAAGAGCGCCTCACCCCCTAACCCCCTCTCCAACTCCGCATTGCGGCGCAATGCTGCGTGGAGAGTCCCGACGAGGCGTTCGCCTCACCCACCAGAGATGAAAGCGGATCACAACGATCTCGGGGGTATGGGGGGCGTAGCCCCCCATCGTAAACTGGCTA
>JANORL010001402.1:0-2538 GCA_031415295.1 Polyangiaceae bacterium
TACAAACCGCAGTGCTCACACCAGAGCTGAGGAAGTTTCGCGAGGATGACTTCGATAGCCTGAAATTTCTCCGTGAAGGACTCATCGCGCTTCGGGCCGGCGGGACGGAGGCCGAAGCATGGCTCGCACGCGACGAAGCCCGACGGAACAGCCCGTAAACACCAAATAGGAAACCGACTGCGTCGAGCGGAGAATGTCAATCAATAAGCCCATCGCCCGCTCTCGTACCAGTACAACGCCTGATTACAAGCGATTCGTGCGTAACATCGAGATTCACATTTTTGGCGTAAAACGCGCAGGACGAATCCAGGAGCGTTTGGCGATTGTCTGCGCGGACGACAACGACAGGCGGCGACGACGGCGAAACGATTTTCGATAGCGTTGGGCGAGCGATTCGAACGTTTTCCCATGGCCCGACACCCGCGGGGCAAAAAGGGAAAACGCCGCGACGCATGCAGACTTTTCAATACGATCGGCTGAGTGGCAAGACAGCAAAACACTCGGTGCCGACCGCGGAAGGAACGCCCTACGATCAATTGCTGTTCGATTCGTACGAATTCGATTCAATTGGGCGCGAGATTCGACACACGACGCCAGGGAACGCCGTGACGACGATGGCATACTACGGGTTTGTCATTGATTCGACCGATCCGTTGCTTCAGCACAACATAATGGCAAACTAACGTGCGAGCATTGCGGACGCGACGACCTAATCGACCCTCCCATGGCACGAGCAGGCCAGCCCAGGCCGGCAAATCAGGCAGAAATCGACCACATCAAGCGCCGAAGGGAAGGCGGAGGCAACGAACCGGACAACTTGCGAGTGCTCTGTCCGTCATGCAACGCAATTAGAGAGCGCTAACAATACCGGAAACCATTGGAGAACTACGGGTGCTAGAACAATATGCAATTATCGGAAGATGGTGCGATCAGTCGGCCGGTTCGGGGTCGGTGGTCATATCGGACTATGTGGCGGGGTTGCTCGTTACGACCACCGACGACGGTGAGGAAGGGCGATGGCCGGGCGATCGGATGAGTCTGCCAACGTGATCCGAGCAAACCAGCGGCCCGAGGAGTTGAAAACGGTGCCGGAACGAGGGCGGGGCATAGCGTTTGACGGAAGCGTCTGGCGCAGAGTCGCGAGTTTGTCAAGCGGTCTCGACAAAGACATTATGCGTATTGAATGCGGCACGTTCGTCGAATGGTTTCCTCGAACGCCGGACCGTGCCTCATGGTAACGAGAATGTCGAGAAGCTCGTTTGGTTGCGCCGTGTGAAAAATATTCAAGCTCGATCAGTTTCGCGTATCATTCGATGGCGCCTTGTTTTCGGGAAGCTGAACTTCTTCGACGGAAACGACAAAAAAGACGGTGTTGGAAACCGAGGTGCGCCAAATTTGATTCAGATCTTTTCGACTGACCTGCGCTGGAAAAAGGCACAATTGATGAACGACGTGGCGGGCGAAATTTTGGGCATCTTGCGACGGTATCTCTCGGACCCGACGAGCCGCTCGCTCTTGAGCTCCGCTGCGAGACGAGCGAACCTGCGACTCGAAACGATGGCCCGCGCCGATGTGTCCGCACTTGTCCGAGAACTCGGCCCAGGACTCAACATTTTCCTCCAAGAGCCAGAGAAACTGCAAAATTGCAAGAAACAACTTGCTCTCGTGGCCACAGAAAACGCCCCGTCCACCGACTCGCCAATGCCCAGTGGCGACAATGGTCGTGGAGGTGCCGATGAAATCAGCATTCCCATTCGGACCGAACACGACGTCGTTCGTGCCCGCACGCTGGGCAAAGAAATGGCCAAGCAACTTGGTTTTTCCGACGTAATACAGACAAAAGTCGCCACCGCCATTTCAGAGCTGGCCCGAAAAATCTTCCAATATGGCGGGACACGCGAAATACGTATTCGGCGAATCGAAGGAAAACCTAGCGGCATCGAAATCGTTGCGCGAGATCAAGATCCGGGGCTTTCAGACCCCACACTCATTTTGAGCGGCGCTTATCGCTCGAAGTGGGGCATGGGCGCAGGCTTGCGGGGAACCAAGCGATTGATTGATGGATTCGAGCTCGACCCACACTCAAGCAACACCCGTCGTCAATTTTGGCTCAACAAACCCCTCGTGTTCGTACCCACCGGCGCACGATTATTCCTTGCCAGCGAAACGTTTCCGCCCAAGAGCCTCTGGCCAAACCTGACTTCTGCGGATCTAGCGTGGCTCGAGGGCGAAGCATGCGGCGCTCCTGGTTCCCTCGTTTGGCCTGGTCTTTTTCCGCGCCTCCATCAGAAGCTCGCGCGTCTGCTCCTTGCATCTGCCGGCCATTACGATCCCCACATCGTCCTCGCTGCTGCCCGAAACGCTTATGCCCCTGATCGTGGCGCATTATTGCCTCAAAAACCTCGCGAAACCCGTCAATACCACGCCCACGATGCATTTGCTTGTGCTCTGGTGCATCCAAAAATTTCCATTGAAGAGCGCCATGCATTAGCCCTCGAAGCACTTGCGCCGAGTTCACGAGGTCACCGATCGCGGCGA
>JANORL010001403.1:0-2112 GCA_031415295.1 Polyangiaceae bacterium
AAATGGCCAAAGCAGGAGGCAAAAAGCAACGGCAAGAGCCAGAGGGGCTAATTCACGATCTGATAATCCGACGCAGAACCACAAGCGCAGGTGGTCCGAACGATCTTTGGGTGTTGAATGAAGAGTTTGTCCATTTTGAAGCGTGTTCAGACGTGCCAATCGACCAAATTAAAGACTCGAAAGGCAGCAAACTATTGCGTCTCATTACAGACGAAGATACGAAAAAATATGGAATCAAAACCAATCGCCGCCCAGACTTTTTTTTCCATGTTGATGAATCGCAGTGTGTACTCATCGAACTGAAAGCGCCCGACGAGGACCTTGCAGATCATTTGAATCAACTGCAAAAGTATTGTGCATTGATTGGGAATTTTGCGATCAAGCCACTGAGTCGGTTTTACTGCTACTTGATTGGAGAGGAGTTCAGTCCCATCGATATCCTTGGTGACTTCCGAGTTACCGTTCACGGTGATTACGTGAGGCGCAGTGACTACAAAATCATGCGTTATGAAAATGGTCGTCAAGATGAAGAAATTGGTGCTGCACACGTGGAAATTATCAAGTTGTCCTCAATGTATGCGCGCGCGCGGCGACGCAATAAGAGTTTCGCAGACAGACTTGGGATCAGTGATGATATCCCGTCGCTAACGAAATGAGCATTCGCGACAGGGTTGTCCCGACCGTCAAACCGTGCCAACTACTTTTTCGACGTCAAACGTGGTGAACACCAGGGATTCTCGAAACGTGCCAACCACTTTTGCACGTCAACCACCTCCCACAACATTCGCGAACGCCACCTGCCCCGCTGCAAGTACCCCTCACCATCGTGACGGACGGCACTCGCAACGCATCAACCACCTCCCGCAACATTGGTGGACGCCACATGCACCGTAGCAAGTACCCCTCGTCATCATTACGGACGATACTCGCAACGCGTCTACCACCTCCCACAACATTCGCGATCGCCACCTGCACCCCGGCAACTACCACTCACCATCGTTACGGACGGCACTCGCGACGCGTCTACCGCCTCCCACAACATTCGCGATCGCCGCCTGCACCCCGGCAACTACCACTCACCACGATTTTGACCGCGTTTCTACGGCTCGCACGATAACGTCGTAAGCGGCACGCAATCGGTCACCCAATTGGTTCGGCATACGGAACTTCCTACGGACGAACCGTTCCAATACGCCAAACATGTTCGGCCCTTGACAAACATACGAGCGCAGTTATAGCGAGCGACTTCATCGTAAGTACTCGCCCAGCCCCGTCGTGACCTCGTTGTCGCCGCGTGATTTCACGGTTCTCCGAGAGGAGTCACATCATGCGAATGGACGAGCGGGCGGCGGCGATTCGGGCGGAGATTGCGGCGCTGCCAGGACAGCGTGGACCAGGCAATCGGTATCCGGCGGAGCTGCGTGAGCGAATCGTCGAATACTGGCGAGTGCGACGGAAGCAAAAGGTTTCGATGGTCAAGGTTTCTGTGGAACTTGGAATCGGAATACCGACGTTGCGGAGCTGGACGTCCCCAAAACGTGCACGGGTTGAAATGGCATCGGCCGGATTCGAACGGCTCGAGGTCATTGATGCACCCACGAATTCGCCAACAAAGCAGTTTGTCGTGCGCGGTCCTGGAGGTCTTTGCATTGAAGGACTCGATATCGGAGCGCTTGCCGAACTCATTCGGAGGCTATCGTGATTGGGTCGACGCGACAAGTCGTCGTGTACGCCTATCGCGAGCCCGTCGACATGCGCAAAGCATTCAATGCACTGACGGCGCTCGTCGAAGGCGGTCTTCGTCGCGACGTCATGTCGGGCGAAATGTTTCTATTTGTCAATCGTACGCGTAAACGCGCCAAAGTCCTTTTCTGGGATGGCACCGGCTTGTGTCTATTTGCCAAGCGTTTGGCGAAGGGACATTTCGCCGCACCTTGGGCTCGCAAAGGCGACGGCCCGCTCGTGCTGACGACAACCGAGCTTGCATTGTTGCTCGAAGGCAATGAACTCATTGCGCGTATGCCGTTGTCGCCTCCCATCTACAAGGCCGCCGAACGAGTGCTCCCCTGGGGCTGAAGTTTTTCCAAATATTTTTCTTCGGACCCCTGGACA
>JANORL010001404.1:0-5493 GCA_031415295.1 Polyangiaceae bacterium
GTTTGCCTGGGGTTGTTCAGATGCGCACGATCTGGTAGTCGGACAAACCATGAAGGTGAAGGTCAACGTTATCGACAAACCGATCGATGTTGGCGCGACAAACCTGGACGTGACGTTCGTTTTGAAGCCGGATCCGAATGCGTATGGGGAGTTGCTCGAAGCCACATCCGCACAGATGACCGATGCGCTGTCCCCCAAAGATGTCGATCAAGCAACCGCGTTGCTCGATGCGATCGCCTCTCGCGTACCCGAGTCGATGATGGTTGCGTTTGCCGATGCGCGCTTGCTTGGTGCCTGGGACACGGCGGTCGCGAACCACCTTGCGTTGCAGCCAGCATTGTCCCACGACGCTCTCCAATCATGGTTGCTAGGGAGCCTCGCCGACGAACCATCCGAGTTTGTCGCGACGCTCAAGGCCTTGCCAAAGGTTCCAGGAGCGGCAACGTTGACGCCCGTGCGCCTTGGATCAGTACCCGCACATGACGCAGGCATGCCCGGCACCCATCTCGCCAGCCTCACGCTCGATGTGGGCGACGTGATGCATCTCGGCGGCATCTTGTACTGGTTGCCATCGCGCTACATGGGCGCGGTCGTGACGCAAAAGACACTGCAAAACGTACCAGAAGCCACGACGATGGCCGACGTACTTTCAACGATGACCGCGTGTGATGTCCTCGGACAAACCCTTGGTGGATTCGACACATGCGACGCTACGTGTCTCGCCGGGTTGTGCCACGAAGCCATCGCGGATCGGTGGGCGAACGCTGTCGATGCGTCGGCATATTCAGGCGACGTGGGACTCATCAACATCGCAGCTGCAGTGACGACGAACGTCGACAATACGGCGGTACCAACTTCGTTTCACGGCTCGTGGCTCGGCAGCATCTCCAACGGGTACCAAGTGGCAAAGATCAGCAAGGCTGAACTCAGCGCCGAAGCTCCAGCGATTCCACCCGCCCCGTAAGAGGTGTTCAGAAAGCGTCGCGAGCATTGCGACGCTCGGGAGGGCGGCGGATGAGTACATCACATCGTACGCTGAGCAAGCCCGACCAACGATTCGCCCCGCGTAACAGCCTGATGAACACCCTCGCGCGCGGAGCGCCCGTGTCGTGGGCTATCCTCGCGACCCATGACGACTTCACTTTCACGTCCAGCGCCTCGATTACGAACCGGTCGGGCTGCGTTTGTCTTTCCGATCTTGGGTTTGGCGATCGCGGTGGGGTTTGCACCGAGTTGCACGACGGACACTGTGTCTTCGTCGACGACGGGTACGACGGGGCCGCAACTTTTGCCTGGTGATTTCTGCTCTACGCCATCTGCTGACGTGATGCGGATGCGTGTCGAACCGTCGCAGATCTTTCTCGCACAATGCACGGACACGACGAAGGCATGTGCGCATCATCAGGTGCGGTTCGTCCTCGATCCTGACGTTTGCACGAAGACACCGATCACGTTTGAAAGCTCGAACAAGGAAATCGTTGGAGCACCAACGAATGACGCGTTTAACCTCTACGATGCGTCGACGACGGTAGACGTCGTTGCTGGGAACACGGCGGGTTCAGCGACGATCGAAGCGAAGGTGAATCGCGGTGACGGGACCTACGCGACGGCGACGTTGAGCGTCGAAGTTCTTCCCGTGAATGCGGCAGGTGGCGACATTCTTTGCGTGGGGACAGCGTCGATGTCCGGTTTAGCGGGCGGCAAAACACTCGCGGGCAAGGATGGGCTGAGCGGGGCGAGCATTTCGTTGCCAGAAGGAGCGAGCAAACCGAACAGCGGAAGTTTTCGGTGGAGCGTGGCGCCATTCGACGCAAACATTTCGTGCGGCAAAAACAACGTGCCGACCGATTATTCGCCACTTGGTCCGGCGGTCACGTTTGGCCCGACAACCAAGAAATTTCAGCGCGACGTGCCGCTCTCGATTCCTATCAATCCGGCGCGTATGCCTGACGCGGCGCGATTGCGGCATATTGCTGTGGCGTATTCGGGACCTTCGTTCGTAGCGCCTCGAATTGTGCCGGTCGCCGATACGCGAATCGAAAAAGTCGGGGAACATTGGGCACTTTCATTCAAGGCACCGCGCCTCGGCACCTATCAAGCGGTCATCATGGACGATGCGGGATCGCAATCGTATCCGCGGCGTTTGAGCCATCGCGGCATTTTAGGGGTATCGATGGGAGGCGGTGGAACGGCAATGTTTGGTATGCGTTACCATCATCTCTTCGACGTGCTCGCACCGATGGGAGGTCCGGTGGATCTCACGTGGATGCTTCAGCATGTCGAATCTAACATCATGGGTGGGTTTCGTCCCATTGCACCAGGTACGACGCTCGATCAAATTAAGCAATCGTCGACGCCGTGTTTGACGAATACAGAATGTGCGTCCGACGAAACGTGTGTGGGAGTTCTTCCGGGCATGCCGGGTCAATGTGCTTGGATTCCTGCGGCCAAGGATCCCTACGAGCATAATTCGACATTTAATCATTGGTGGTACGAATTTCCAAACAGTGGCAGTGGTGGTTCGTTCACGCGTACGGCGTACGTTCAAATATTCCGCGACTTCGCCATTATGTTTGGCAATCCCAACGGGGACAATCTCACGCCGGGAGCAGAAAACCTCCCCGCCGGAGTTCGTCCCGACGATCCAGCGGTCGTGGGAAATCACGCTGGAAACGCGTGCCACGTTTGGGTGGATCCGCTCGATGGTCCGGACAAAGCGACGCAACAAGAACTCGAAAACAATTGCCCGAAGGAGCGTTGTGCGAACACGCTCACACTCGACAATTATTTCGACGACGAATTCAATCCGGATGGGACGTTTCCCGTCATCACGTTTTGTGACGGTTCGCCGCAACTCGAATCGCTCACGCCGTACGCGAATACATGGACGCCACAAGGGAATGGTTTTCCTGTCGAATTGGCGCTGGCCGTCGATTACAACGGCAATGGGAAACGCGACGAAATGGAACCCCTTGTTCGGGCGGGGCACGAGCCTTGGTCAGATTGGGGAACGGATGGCAAAGCGAGCGCCGATGAAGCTGGATACATGGTCGGGGTCAATGAAGACCCGGCCGGAGACGATTACGATCCGCAATACAACCCCACAGG
Organism: Polyangiaceae bacterium; assembly: GCA_031415295.1. Classification (GTDB taxonomy): domain Bacteria; phylum Myxococcota_A; class Polyangia; order Polyangiales; family Polyangiaceae; genus Polyangium. Next base: position 3,109 of record JANORL010001404.1, read on the forward strand.
TACCGAAGGCAATTATCGGTACGAGCAGGGCGAACCATATCAAGACGTGGGTCTCGACGGCGTAACCAATACGACCCAACAACCTGCGGGTGGTTGGCAAAAGGCTGGGGACGGATACGACGTTGGCGAGGGCGACGGCAAATTCACGGTCGCTCGAGGACTCCAGCGTTTTTGGGATCGGGACCCGCATTCCATTGCTGCGCGCGTATCCAAAAGCGTGCCTGGTGGCGAGGTCGATGACCCGGCATTACGACGACTCGACGTGTACACGGATGGTGGGACGCGGGATCTGTTCAATTTCGCGGTCGATGCACAACATCTCGCTGGCGCATTCGTGGGTCGTAAACGCCACGTGACATATTATTCCGACTTTAACCAACAACCGGGACTCAATCCGGCGAATCCATCTGGGTTCAACCCAGCAATCGTTCCGTACGACGACATGCCCGGAATCGTGTTGCAGCGTTATGGCAAGCTCGATCCCACGCCAGCAGATATCGAGAGCGGCAGTGGACAACATGTAGGTACGGTCAATGAGGTCGTTGATCGCCTTCGTTCGGGGCTGAGCTTTATTCTCTCACGTTGGCGGGAGCCGGAACTACGTACGTTCGTGCTCGATAGCGCCGATGATCCGATTCCGGAAGCTTCACAATGCGAGATTCTTGGTACATGCGCCTTTGAATTCACGACCAAAGCAGGGCGAAAAGGTCCGGTCATCATTTCGCTGCCGCCCGGGTATGCGCATAAAGAACAACAGGATCGTCGATATCCCGTGGTGTACGCGTTGCACGGATATGGTCAAGAACCGGGCGATTTGTCCGCCGCCGCCGGCATCATTCGTACGTTCATGAATCAATCGGCAGACAGCATGGAAACACGGTTGCCCAAAGCAATCATGGTCTTCGTCGATGGTCGGTGTCGAACGGGTCCAAGCGGCAAAGCTGAATGCATTCGTGGTACGTTCTTTGGCCAGAGTCCCCTCGAACAAGGCGCCAAGATGGAAGATTTCTGGCTCGAACTCATGGCGCACATCGAAAAGAACTACCGCACCATGGGCGATTCTGAAGTCTCATGGACAGAGTGACGGTTTACGCTTGACCGACGACAAACCTTTTCCTCCGAGCCTCACGCTCACGCCGATCGGGATTCTGCATACGCCGTTTCCCGATCGCGTCAGCACGCCTCGACAACCTCACGCCTCAGGTGGTGCCGAAGGCAGAATCGAATTATTTCCCGGTCGAGGGTTCGAACATGCCGTCATGGACCTGGAAGAATGGGAATACATTTGGGTCCTGTTTTGGTTTCATTTGAATTCCAATTGGCGTCCCAAAGTGTTACCTCCACGAAGCAGTGGAAAACGGCGTGGAGTATTGGGGACACGGTCACCTCATCGGCCAAACCCCATTGGTTTGTCCCTCGTCCGTCTGGTTTCCGTCGATGGTCTCGTTTTACATGTGCGTGATGTCGACATGATTGACGGCTCGCCGGTTTTCGACATCAAACCGTATTTGCCTTATGCGGAAGCGCGTGCGTCCGCTCGCACGGGTTGGATCGAAAACCTGGCCGCACCGGATCAGGAAACCCCGCCTGATCCCGAACCGGGTTTTACCGTATTGTGGTCTGCGGAGGCGAACGAGCGCGTCGAGTTTATCCGGGACGAACTGCAACTCGATATCAAGGAACCGATCGAACGAACGTTGCGCCTTGGACCGCAGCCGCATCCTTATCGACGTATTCGTATTGAAGCGGATGGTACTCGGCAATTGGCACACAAGGATTGGCGAGTGTGGTTTTCCGTCGAGGGTCGGAACGTGACGATCCTGACGGTCGATAGCGGCTACCGAGAAAAAGACCTCGTAACGTCACGCAACGAAGCCATCGAAGCTCATCGAGTGTTCGTCGATAAATTTGGTCGCGCCAAACGTTCGGGCGAGTGCTAAAGGAACACGCATGAAACAAGCTATCATCGTGGGAGTGCTCGCAAGCGTGATCGGTTGCGGGGGAGCATCGGGGCAAAGTTCATCAGGACAAACGAATTCGCCGCATCATGCGCATGGCAAAGAAGGTTGTCCGCACTGCAAACAAAAGGGTGGACAAGGCTGCGAGCACTGCGAGAATCCGGGCATGGCGCATCACGACGGAAAAGAGTGTTCACACGGTGCGAGTGGTGGAAAACATCACGGCGGTCACCACGGTGGCAACGGCGAGCCTGGCGAACATCACGGAATGCATCATGGTGGCGGGCACGAGGGCCACGGAGGGCCGCTGGTGCATCGATTCGAGAAAGCCGAGGATTGGGCAAAAGAATTCGACAATCCGGAACGCGATGCGTGGCAAAAGCCGACGGAAGTCGTGACGGCGATGAGCATTTCGCCGGGAATGACC
>JANORL010001405.1:0-4460 GCA_031415295.1 Polyangiaceae bacterium
CGAATTCGGTCGCTAGTGAACTCGTGGCCGTTATTGCGCAACGCCTTGCCAAACGAATTTGTGAGCCATGTCGAATTCAAGTCGAACCGAATCCTAAAATTATGGCCGAACTTTTTCCATTGGGACCGCCGGCGGATTTTCGCGCGTTCGAAGGACGCGGATGCAATCGCTGCCATCGTCGCGGAACGTTTGGCCGCGTCGCGGTCGTCGAGTTTCTTCGTTTGGGGCCGACGATTCGTAAATCCATTTCGCGCCGAATCCCTGTGGATGAATTACGCGACATCGCACTCGAAACCGGCAGCGTCACGATGCGCCAAAGCGCACTCGAGCTGGTACACGCTGGCACGATTCCGCTGTCGGAAATGCCCTGGATTTTGCCTGCCGAACGCATGGCCGCAACGATTTTCAAGCCCGCGACAACCCCGGATGTCACCACAGAAAAAAGTGATGCATTATGACGTACCAAACGACCCCCAAACGACACGTCGCCTGCCGAATTCTTTCTTATGCTGGATGGATCGAAGCTTCGATCGGTGTCACCGCCCGAGTGGCGCTCGTCGATCACCTCAATCGGCCGGAGCAACTTTACCGGCTCGTGAATGCACAATTACCAGGCCAAACCGTCATATTGCCTTTTTTCGCTCTCACTCGTGCATCCACCGTTGCGGTCATCCCCGTGGATGAGTCAGAAATACCGAAACCCAAAGAAGGCAGGCAAGCCCATAAGACGGTTTGGCTGCTCCACGACGGCATCATCATTGACGGCTTGTTGGATTTGCTCGAAGGAGTTCGCGTATCGGATCACCTTGCGCACCGCACGGGATTCGTCGCATTGCACGACTGCACCGTATACATACCGAATTCGACTGGCCCAACCACGGTGATTCCACGCGTGCCGTTTTTGGCATTGCAAACCGATCGCGCCATTGGTACGTCGGAAATCGACGGCGCCGAGCCTGGTGAATGATTTTTGACGAATGGGCGATCGGTTTACTCGATGCTCATTGCGGGGACGGAGGCGGAGGCGGAGGCGGAGGCGGCGCGCTGCACGAACCACCGGGCGGAGGCGGCGGAGGTACGCAAATGCCTTCGTGACAAGAAAGCGGCGGACGATTGTCCGGTGCAACGGGGCAATCTTCGTTCACGTCGCACGTCGGCACACAACCATTACCACCCATAGGCAATTCGACGCATGCGCATCCTGCGGCATCAGGCGGGCATTTGTCCGCGCATTCATCGTCGCTTTCGCAAGGAGGCGGCGGAGGCGGGCCTTGGTGTTTTCCGTTCGAACCATGAACGCTCGACAAGCGATCGGCTGATTCGGAGGCGTCGTCCCCGGAATTGCTCGAATTTACGCAAGCCATTCCAAACAACATGGCGCTCATGGCAAAAAAGCAAGAAATGAAGCTGGTGCGGGACATGGATTCCTCCTCGATGGGTAACAGTTCTTATTCCATTTGCGGCGATTCTTTTCGCGCCGCTTGGTTTGCTCGGTTTGCCATAAAGCACATGCTGTGCCGCACCTGAAATACAGGCCAATGACGCAAAATGCTTTGCGCTCACGAATGCAGACCGCGGAATCCGCAGTCGCTGCACTGCGAATTTTGCATGACCGCACCAAGCCGCACTCGACGTTACGTGTATGCCGTGCCATCCTACGAACGTGCGAGTTGATCGGCGTCGTGAGATCTCGGCCGGGGTGGCAGCGTTTGTCGCGCACGTTCTGTTTTTAACGCTGGCACCGCAAACACCGCTCGTGGAAATCATTCCACCACCGGCGACCAACGACATCGCCGCCGATACGACGATCGACATCGATTCCACAACGAATACGACATCAAAGCCCTCCGTTGCATTGCCCGCAACACGCGTGCTCCCGGAAACAACGTCGCCAACGTCGCCAACGTCGCCAACGTCGCCGACGCCGCGAGGCGCCGAAATGGCTCCTCATGTACCAGTCGATGCGCGAACCGCAGCGCCGGCCCAAACGCCAGCCGAGCCCACGCGCGAAGAGGACTCCGCAGAAGAGAGCGAACCGGAAAAAGCGGCGCCAAATCCGGCTCCGGTTGAACGCCCAACCGCGCCCGAGAACGGCCCTGTAAAACCATCACCAACAGATCCATCCGCCGACGAATACAGCGGACTTCCTCCATCCAGCTCCCCAACTGGTGTCCCAGGTTTGTCAGGGCCGTTGTGGGCGGTACCGGGCGTCCTCCCTTCGGCGGGTGCACCAAAACCCGCACCGACAGCGATCACGACGGCTCCTGCGGTACCGAGCGACATTGCTTCACGCGTGTTATCTGGAACGCTTCATTCGCGCGACAAGACCGTAGGTATCGATGTACCCGGAGCGGGCATCGTGGCCGGCTCGATTGCTGATGCCTTACGCAATTCCGCGCTCACTGATACCAAAGGCACGTTCGAGGTAAAACTCGGCGCAGATGGAAATGTGGAAAGCGTGCGTTTTGTCGGGTCGAACGGCGGAGATGCGACGCAATGGGGCGCTGTTGCCGATGCCGCTCGCCGTTCGTTATCAGCTCGAACGTTACAAATGGGCCCAGACAAACAAGGCGTGACCATCATCGTCAAAGTCGAATCAAAAGTGCAATACCCAGCAGGAACGAAAGAACGGGTCGACGTCAAACCCGTTTGTGCCAACGAAGTCATCGAACAAATGGCTGCCGCTATCGAAGGAGCCATGCAACCCGGCGGCGTCGTTCGAGGGATTCGCGACGATCGAGGCAACTTCATTCCTTATAATGAACTCGACGATGAACGCCGCTCACGCTTTTGCATTCCGATTGGTATCCGCGCCATTGTGGACCCGGCGAACCTCGGCGCACACATGACCAACGTGGTCAGCTCTTCATTTCAGGTCAAACGATCAGGCGAACAAGCGTTACCTGCGGACGCCGCGATGCCTATCGACCGCGGTGTACCGTGGCTGCCGGTTGCGGAAGGAAAAACGCGCCCTCCACCTCCACCGCCCAAGAAAAAGAAGAAGCAAAAGCCCCGCCGTGGCAGTGTCGTCCCGGTGCAGATCAATCGAAACCCTTAAATGGCCGCGAAAAGCATGCTCAACATGCGATGGGTCAAACCCCACACGATCCGTTCTTGCACCAAAAAAGCCGGCAACTGCAGCAACGTTCCTTCATGACGGTATGGAAACGTCGTGGCGATTTCCCCGCGAGCCATCGGTCCGACAGGAACCCAATACGCGTCAGCAACCTCGGGGCTCAATACGAATTCATCATGCTCGGGTTTGTCAAGGGCAAAAATGAACGGCGTCACGAGCATTCCTCCACGTTTGGAGCGCGTCAACGCCGGAACGCTGGGCATTCGGGTCACGAGTCGAGCATGACGTTGGAGATCGAGTCCGACTTCTTCCTGCGTTTCACGTAGTGCCGTGACAAACAAACTTGTATCGCTCGCTTCTCGTTTTCCACCGGGAAATGCCATGTGTCCCGACCAAGGATCTCCCTCACGTTCGGCGCGACGAATCAGAAGAACTTGCGCTTCATGGTGATCCGTAGGCGCACGAAAGATGGCGGCGACGGCAGCATGGGCATCATCGTCGGGAGCGGCGGAGTCGCGCACTTCGAGGCGCGAAACGAGGGAGGCGAGATCGTAGGACGGCGGCACGCATCGAAGCTAGCAGCGAGACCGAAAGACGTCACGTCCACCCGCGTCAAGCGATGGAGGCAATTGTTGCGAGGTTTCGCGGCGTGATGTCGCTGTCGTAGATCTCGACGACGTTCACGTCATAACCATGTTCGTCGAGCAGCGTGGCCCGATCGAGCGCGACGGTGACTTCGAGTGCACGCGCCAACAAGGACCGCGGCAGCGAAAATCGACGCATTCTGTCGAACTCGATGGTTCCTAAGTGATCGTGTTCGGCAAGTTCAGCGGGGGACGCCGGCGCAAGTTCGCGAAACGCGAGAGCCCTTTGTACGAGATCTGAAAAGCTTCGGTGCGCGAATCGTCGGTTGAGCCCGCGCATCTCTTCTCCTGGCTGCACGGGTATTCCGCGATGTCGCAACAAGCGTGTCAATGCCCAGCGTTTTCGTCGTGCGTCCATTGTTTCGATGATGGTCGATTCGACACCTTGTTGACGCGAGATGAGGTTGGACAAACCAAGCGTTTCTTTTGACAATACAAAGCCGGCGGTCATCGCCATTTGCGACGAAGGCAAGCGCACGGCGGTATCGATCTTTTGTAGGCAACATGAAACGAGCACGACGTTGCAGTGTGCTTCGATGGCTTCGACGATCAAACGATCCCCGAGCCCTCCGCATGCATGCAGTCCAATTGCGAGATCTCCTGCACGAAGTCCAAGAGCTTCGCGTGTTGCATCGAGCAGAAGAAAACTTGCACGGGTACCTGCACCCAAGCGCTGCGCGGTGGTCACGCGTTCGGGTACACGTTCGATTCCGACGGCATCTCGATCGAAAACTTGCGCG
>JANORL010001406.1:0-4496 GCA_031415295.1 Polyangiaceae bacterium
GTGCATGGCGATATGAAACCAGAAAATGTTCTTCTCTCGGATGATTTCTCGCACGCGACCATTTTGGATCTCGGACTTGCTCGGCGCACTTCCGCCAGCGCTGTCAGAGAAAACAGTTCGGCTCCGCCAATCACGATGGCCGGTACGTTGGAATATATGTCCCCGGAGCAATGCGAGAATCGCAGTCTCATTGACGTGAGGGCAGATGTATACGCTGTCGGTGTAATGCTTTACGAAATGCTCACGGGGCACGTGCCATTTTGGGGACCTTCCGCATCGGTGCGCGAGGGACACTTGAGTCGCCGGCCCGCGCGTATGTCCGTAGCATTGGAATTCGAATCAGCTGTTGCTCGATCTTTGGTCGCCGATCGGCCATTGCCGCTCCCTGAAGCCCCGATTCCCGCCGTATTGGAAGATATCGTTTTCCGGTGTTTGGAAAAAGATCCTCCAGCCCGTTTTGCGACGGCGGAAGCATTACGTGCCGCCATTGTTCTCGCTGCGCAATCTATAACGGCCAAAACGCACCAACCTCCCGTTACGATACGTCATAATTCCGTCGATCATGATGAAAACGACGCATTGCTGGAATCGTTTGCGTCAGAGCTGGATCGAGCGAGCGCCGATTCCCCCGACACGCGCGGCCATACGAATACCAATGTCGCGACGGAACGGCGCACGGTGAGCTTGTTGCATTTTGCATCGCCGCTCGATCCGATTGCGTTGCGAGCGCGTATCGAAGCCATTGGAGGGTACGTCATGCGCGCGACCGGCGGTCGAAACGTCGTCGCGTTTGGACACGATGGCACCGAAAATCCAGCGCGTCTCGCCTTACGAGCCGCACAAGACCTGGTGGAACGCGGGATTTGCGAGCGCGTGTGGGTCGATTTGGCAACGGTCTCAGCAACGACACGTCCCGACGGTTCGCGACGGCTGTTGAGTCCACGTATGGCGCGTCCCGATCGTGCGTCGTTGCCAGAAGGCGCCGCGCCTATCGTTCTTTCGCCGGCCGTCCGAGCGGTGCTCACGGAAGCCGACTTGCGCGTCGTTTCGGAACCCTACGGTGCACCTGTCGTTGCAGAACGAGAATTGGGCGTCGTGGACGATCCGACGACGCGGCTCGGTTATGCAGGACCTCCGCTCGTTGGTCGCGACGATACGCTCGAGGCGCTTGCGTCCTGCGCGTTACGCGCCACGCGTGAACGTACGCCGTCCATCATGACCGTGATCGGTGAAGCGGGGCATGGCAAAAGCCACTTGCGGCGGCTCTTGGTGGAGCGTTTGCGTTCGCTTGTTCCACCTGTCGTCGTGCTCGATTTGCGCGCACGTGAGTTGCTCGGCGGTGGCGGTGATTGTGTCCGTGATTTGTTGAGCGAAGCTCTTGGTTTGCCGCCGAGTGTCGCACCGGAATTGCGGCGCGCGACTTTGCGGGATCTACTGGGCGCAGCCAGCAGTCCCGAGGCGGAAGCAGCGCTCGCGTTGGGGCTGGGTTGGATCGCGCCGAAGGCCGATGACACCGCAGATTTTCCAGGTCTGCGAGTTCTCGAAGCAGCCCCGTTTGCGCTCCGCGCAACGCTCACAGTGGTTGGTGGTGAAGCTCTACGTCGCCGTGCTGAACGTGCGCCCCTGTGCGTCGTACTCGACGACGCGCATCATGCCGACGACGCAACGCTTTCGATCCTCGAATACGCGACGTTGGCTGAAGCAAACGCGCCCATTTTCGTGTGCACCATGGCGCGTCCCGTTTTTCGGGAAATACGCCCTTCGTGGGGCGAACGCGCCGCGCGGTATGAACTCGTGGAACTCGAACCACTCGATGCCGCAAGCGCCGCTGCGCTTTGTCGTGCGTTGCTCTACCCGGCGGAAAACGTTCCCGAGTCTGCTGTACGCCGTTTGGTAGAACGAACCCAAGGTATTCCGCTGCTGCTCGTAGAGCTCGTGCGCGGCTTGAAAGGTGCCGGCATCCTGCGTCGGTACCAGGATGCTCGAGGGTTTTACGTAGCTACCGATGAGATTGATCGTGTGCCAGATCTACCGCTCATCGAGTGGCTTGCGCATCGAGAAATTGATGCGTTGTCTCCAGCGGAACGAGCGCATGCGCGTCTCGTTGCGACCATAGGCGTCGAAGTCACGACGGAAGAAGTTGCGGGCATTTTACGCGGCATTTTGCGGCGACTCAACAACTCGGGTGACGCTGGCGAGTTTCCGCTGGATGCGCGTATCGGCATCGATAGACTTTTGGGGGCAGGGATTTTACGGCGTCAGCGCCAAGGTCGTGTCGGCTTCCGCCACGGACTGGTGCGTGAAGCGATCGTGCGTGCCGTACCCGAGCATTTGCGGCGCAAGATTCATCTCGCGGCGGTCGAGTATTACCGCGATGCGCGTAACCGTGTCGATAGTTTGTCGGAGGAGTTGCGGTTGCCGCAGCTTGGGTATCACGCAGCGCGAGCTGGACATTTTGGAGTTGCAGAAGAGGCGTACATGCAGCTCGCCGAGGCTGCTCGAGCACGGCATGCGTATGTGGATGCCGAACGATTTTACACGTTGGCGCTGGAGCAATCCGACGCTCGTTTGGCGCCTGCATTGCGTCAAGACGAACCTGCGTCGTCACGCAAGTTTGATTCCAGTACTTGGCGGAGCGTGCATCGGAGTCATCGGCGCGACGCGTATAACGGCCGGGCGTTGATGCGTTATCGCGTGGGTCGCAACCACGATGCGCTGCTCGATTTTGCCGAAGTACGTGCCCAGACAGACCCGGATGCGTTCGTCGAACACGCACAAATTTTGCTCGACGAAGCCACAGCCCTCGATTGGATGGGCGATCATGTTGCTTCGCGCGACAAGGTTCTGGCGGCGCAAACTCTCGCCGACGGGCGCGCAACACCGGCTTTGTCTGCTCGGTTGTCGTTGGCGATTGGTCGTTCGATGTGTCGATTTTCATTCATCGAAGAAGCGATCACGGCCCTCGAACTCGCCGCGACACAAGCTGCTGCGCTGGGCGAAGAAGGTTATGAAACGCAGGTTATTGCGCTGCTTCTGTTGGGAGCGCTCGCGCAAGGCATCGCCAACTTGTCGAATGCGGAGACCGTGCTTGCTCGTGCCATATCGCTTTGTGAAGCCCATGGTGACGCCTTGCATCTTGGCAGTTCGATGAATAGCCGCGGAGTTCTCCGCGCTTTCCAAGGCGATAGCTTACGTATGGTTGCAGACTTTGAACGTGTGATCTCGCTCGGTCGCGAGCTGGGTCAGTACTACCTGGAGTTTTCCGGGCACCATAATCTCGGCGAGTTCCTCTACTGGATGGACCGAGTCGACGATGCTTCGGCGCATGTGGCCCGAGCGCGCAGCGTGAATGAACGGTGGGCGGCTGGCGGATTTCGTCCTGAAACGATTCTCCTCGAAGCGCGCATTGCGCTTTACCGAGGTGAAATATCCGAGGCTCGCGAATTGGCCCAACGCGCCCGTGGTGAAGGGGCCGCGCCCCTCACGGTTCCCTCGGACGATGTCTTGTGTTCCATGGTCGAGTTGGCGACATCCGAAGCAGACGATGCCGCGTGGGACGCCCTTGAACACCGATCGCCCCGGCATTCCGTGGGGCAAGAGCTGATCGAGGTCATCGAAGCGCGAGGGATGGTCGAGGTGCGGCGCGGACGAATCGAGACAGCGCGGGGCCATTTTGAAAGAGCCGCCGAGCTTGCAGGCCAGATTCCAAATGTCCTGCGTGATCGCATTCTTCGGCGGCTTGCTCAATTGCCATCTGTCCAGATCCCCAAAGCCTAACTCGCTCCCGAGCCTCACCACTTTTGCAGCTGCGTGCACGAAGACGACTGCCCTGCCGGTTTTTCCTCACGGATGCGTGCGGGGTCGTAGTACAAGCCATGCAGGAACGGGCTCGAAATCGACTGTTCTTCCGGGGATCTCGTCCATGGATACGATCGTCATTGCCGTCATCGTTGGAGTCGTGCTCGTCGGGGTTGGGTTCTTCCTCATTCGCGGCAAGGGCAGCTCCACGCCTGCTCTCGACGATGGGATGCCGGACGAAGAAAATACGGAGCCCTCCGCGACAACCAAACCTGCGGCCAAGAAGAAGCCACGCGCTGACTTGAGCGGTCTGCCGAGCTTGCGCTCCGCGGAAGAAGCGGCTGAAGAAGAAAGCGACATCACGACGATCACGCTGAGCCCAGCAGCGGACAAAGACAAACCGTTGCCGAGTTTGAATAGGCTCGGATCAGACGATGACGATGACAACGATGATGTCGTCGCTGCGCACATTGCCGCGACGCCTATCGTGATCGACGACAACGCCGGTGAAGACGAACCTACGCGCACTTCGCCGTATTTTCTCGTGAGTGCGGCGGGACAAACTGACCGCGGCAAGCGTCGAAAATTTAACGAAGACAGCTTCCTCGTGCTCGACGAACAAGGGCTCTACGTCGTCGCCGACGGCATGGGCGGTTATGCTGGCGGTGAAGTCGCCAGCGCACTTACGGTCGAACTCA
>JANORL010001407.1:0-9950 GCA_031415295.1 Polyangiaceae bacterium
GGTCCAGGGGCGCGCAGCCCCGGGTGGGGTTTCGGGGTGAAACCCCGCCATCATCAATTCTTCTTCTTGCCGCCTTTGGCCGTCTTCACGCTAGGTTTGTCCGCAATCACAGCCCGCGGCAGCATCTTCGCCAAAAACGCACCAGTATACGATTCTTTCACGCCTGCCACGTGCTCTGGTGTTCCTTCCGCAATGATGCGCCCCCCACGCGCTCCGCCTTCGGGCCCCAAATCCACAACATAATCCGCCACCTTGATCACATCGAGGTTATGCTCGATCACCACCACCGTATTGCCCGCTTCCACCAGACGCGACAAAACCGCGAGCAATCGACGAATGTCCTCGAAATGCAACCCCGTCGTCGGTTCGTCGAGAACGTACAACGTGCGTCCCGTTTGAATCTTTCCCAATTCCCGACTCAGTTTTACTCGTTGCGCTTCGCCCCCCGACAGCGTCGTCGCTTGTTGCCCAATTTTCATGTACCCAAGACCCACGTCCACCAACGTCGTCAAAATGCGTTTCAGTGCCGTGTGGTGCGAAAACATGCCCAAGCATTCGTCGACCGACGACTCGAGAACTTCGTTGATATTCTTTCCCTTGTAACGCACATCAAGCGTTTGGGCATTGTATCGTTTGCCCTTGCATACTTCACACACCACGTACACATCCGCCAAAAAGTGCATCTCCACTTTGACCACGCCGTCGCCATGGCAACTCTCACAACGCCCACCTTTGACGTTGAAACTAAATCGCCCCCCGTCCCAACCGCGCGCTCGCGCTTCCGGCAACAAGGCAAACATTTCTCGAATGTGATCGAACGCTTTCGTATACGTACCCGGGTTCGATCGCGGCGTTCGCCCAATCGGACGTTGATCAATCGCAATCACCTTATCGAGTACCTCGAGCCCATCGATTCTCGAATGAGCACCCACCGAATCAGCAGAATCGTGCAATGCTCGCCCAAGTGCCGGCAACAAGATTCCATTGATGAGCGAACTTTTCCCCGCACCGCTCACGCCGGTGATTGCCGTCAAAACCCCAACAGGCAATTTGGCGTCTACATTTTTTAGATTGTGCTCACGCGCTCCACGAATCGTGATGAACGCCGTTGGTTCGCGCCGCGTTGCGGGAACTTCAATCGAGCGCCGCCCCGCCAAATAATCACCCGTCAAGTTGCCCTTCGTATTGATGAGCGCTTCGGGCGTCCCATTGAACAAGACCCGTCCCCCCTCGTGCCCAGCGCCAGGACCAAAATCGACGACGTGATCTGCCGTCCGAATCGTTTCCTCATCGTGCTCCACCACCACCACCGTATTGCCCAAATCCCGCAAACGCCGTAACGTCGCAATGAGCATCTCGTTGTCGCGCTGGTGTAGCCCAATGCTAGGTTCGTCGAGTACGTACATGACGCCACTCAGCTCACTACCGAGCTGACTCGCTAGACGAATCCGTTGCGCTTCGCCGCCAGAAAGCGTGGGACCCGACCTGTCCAGCGTCAAATAGTCCAAACCTACATTCATTAGAAATCCCAGCCGCGCATCGATTTCCCGCTTCACGCCTTCCGTAATACGCGCTTTTCCGCCCGGCAGATCCATCGCCAGCATGTGCGCGCGTGCCTCCGCGACGGTCATCGACGTGACCTCCGTAATGTTTTTCCCCGTAATGCTCACCGCCATCGATTCCGCCCGTAGCCGTTTTCCACCGCAAGCCTCACACGGCATTTCCCGGAAAAACTTTCGATAATGCTCCCGTGCCATGTCCGACGTCGTCTCGCGAAATCGCCGTTCCAGACCTGGAATCACGCCCTCGAACTTCATCCCGAACGTCCCGTGACTCTCGCTGCCCTCTTTTCCCCACGAAACCGATATTTTCTTCCCTTCGAGCCCATACAAAATAAGTCCACGTTTCTCTTTGGACAATTTGCCAAAAGGCACATCCAGGTCCGCACCAGTTGCTTGCGCCACCGCGTCCGCAATACGAAATGTCCACCCCTCACCTCGACTCATCGCCGATGCCCACGGTGCAATCGCCCCCTCCCGAATCGACATCTGCGCATTGGGAACAATCGTGTCCACATCCACTTCCAACCTGGTTCCCAGACCATTACACGCCGGGCACATACCAAGCGGCCCATTGAACGAAAAACTTGCCGGCGAAAGCTCGGGGTAACTCTTTCCGCAACAAAATCGCGCTGCACTAAACGTACGTGGAGGCTGCCCCTCGACTTCTGCCACCATTTCGCCTTTCCCTTCACGAAGCGTCAATTCCACGCTTTCAGCAATACGCGGCCGATCGTCCAATCGAATGGCAATTCTGTCCGCCACGAGCGATATATCATGCCAAAGTTTCTTATCGAGTTGCGGAGCAGCGTCGAGTTTTTCCTGCTTTCCATCCACAACCACCCGGGAAAACCCTCGCGATACGAGATCCTCGAAGATGTCCTTGTGTTCACCCTTGCGATGCACCACGATCGGAGCCATGAGCGTCGCCCGCGTTCCCGCCGGAAGCTCGAGCAACGTTTCCACAATTTCGTCCACAGTTTGCGATGCAACGGCTTTCCCACACGTCGTGCATCGCTGCTCCCCCGCTCGCGCGTAAAGCACACGCAGGTAGTCGTAAACCTCCGTAATCGTTCCAACGGTCGATCGCGGGTTGTTCGAGGCACTCTTCTGTTCGATCGCGATCGTTGGCGACAAGCCGGAAACATGCTCGACTGCGGGCCGATCGAGTTGTCCGAGAAACTGTCGCGCATAAGAAGAAAGCGTCTCGACATAACGCCGTTGCCCTTCGGCATACAATGTGTCGAACGCCAAGCTCGATTTGCCCGAACCACTCGGACCCGTAAACACGACCAACTTTCGCTTGGGTATCTCGATGTGCTCGATACGTAAGTTGTGTTCGCGAGCCCCCTTGACGACAATGAAGTCGGGCTCACGAGCGGCGGCAATTTCAGCTTGGACTTTTCGCATGGTGGGTTTTCCCTGAACGAACTGAACGGGTGACTCCTAGCACGCTCGCCCAGCTGGTTTCAACCATAAAATTTGTCCATGACGAACAAATCCTGCTCGCCCCGTTCGTATCCGTTCCAACCACAGCACACATCAAGTTTGCGAGGGATAGCTAAATGATTCGCCACAATCACAATCGCGATCGCTCGCTCCGTGCATCACGGCGACGACAAGGCTATCCTTCGGCGCCAAAGAATTTTGGAGCAATGAATGGATCATGCAGAACATGCGCAATGCTTCGAGCAAGCTGCTCTTGTCGACGATCAAGTCACCGCCCTTGTGAACCTCTGCGCAGGCAAGAAAATCGTCGTCCTTGCGGGAGCAGGCTTGAGTACCGAAAGCGGCATTCCGGATTATCGAGGTCCAGAAACTGCGCGACGTGCCCGTAATCCCATGCAAGGTCGCCAGTTTGTCACGGACTATCGAGCACGCGCGCGTTATTGGGCTCGTAGTATGAATGGGTGGCCGCGTATTGCTGCGGCCCGGCCAAACCTTGGACACTCGGCCCTCGCTACGCTCGAACGCAACGGCCAGCTCGTTGGGGTCATCACGCAAAATGTCGACGGTCTGCATCAAGCTGCTGGATCGCAACGAGTCGTCGAACTTCACGGCGCGCTCGCTCGCGTCCGTTGCCTCGAATGCGGGCAGCTCGATTCTCGCGCAAATGTGCAAGAACGACTTCTTCTATCCAATCCTGATTGGGCCGGACAAACTGCGCCAATCGCGCCTGATGGTGATGCTGATCTCGACGGCGCGTTATTCGATGAATTCTGCGTACCCGTTTGTCATGGTTGTGGAGGTGTACTCAAGCCCGATGTCGTGTTTTTTGGGGAAAACGTTTCTCCACAAGTCAAAGACAATGCATTTGCTCTTTTTGATGAAGGCGAAGTTTTGCTCGTCGTCGGTTCGTCGCTCACTGTCTATTCCGGATTTCGATTTGTGCGTCGCGCCAATGAACGAGCGGTCCCCGTGGCTATCGTGAACCTTGGGCCCACCCGTGGCGACGAACTCGCAACGCTTCGTTTGGACGCGCGGTTGGGGGATGTTTTGCCGCGGTTTTGCGCTGCGCTCGGCGTCTCTCTTGCCAACGGTTGACGGCAAACCGACATCAATGACGCTTGCATGTGTTTTTTGTCCCCCATTCGTGCGCAAAGATGCTAGAAGGGGCGTGCAGTCATGGCGAAAAAAACGATTCTCACCGGCGTCAAATCCTCCGGACATCCGCATCTCGGCAACTACGTAGGCGCGATCAAACCTGCGCTCGAACTCGCCAAGAACCCCGACCACCAAGCGCTTCTTTTCATCGCGGACTACCATTCGCTCACCACGGTCCACGACAAAAAGGCGATGCAAGAAAGCACCGTCGAAGTGGCTGCGACGTGGCTAGCGTGTGGACTTGATCCCTCCAAGATCGTGCTGTTTCGTCAATCCGACATCCCCGAGTTATTCGAGCTGACCTGGGTGCTTTCTTGTTTTACCGGCAAAGGGCTACTCAACCGCGCCCATGCCTACAAGGCGATTGTCCAGAAAAACGAAGAATCTGGCACGGACGTCGACGCCGGCGTGAGCATGGGTCTTTACAATTATCCTGTGCTCATGGCCGCGGACATTTTGATGTTCGGCACGAACCTCGTTCCGGTGGGCAAAGATCAAGTCCAGCACCTCGAGATGACCGCGGACATGGCTGGCAGTTTTAATGCCGTCTACGGACCGATCTTGACGATTCCGTCGGCCTACAGCAATGAACAGACAGCCGTGATTCCGGGGCTCGACGGGCGCAAAATGAGCAAGAGTTACGACAACGTCATTCCGCTCTTTGGCGACCCGAAGAAACTCCGTAAACTGATCATGCGTATCGTGACGGATTCGAGGCCCCCCGAAGAGCCCAAGGATCCCTCCACCTCGCATATTTTTCAGCTTTACACTGCATTTTCCACGCCGGAACAAGCCGCGGCGCTCGCGGACAGGTATCGTCAAGGCATTGGTTGGGGCGAAGCGAAACAAGCGCTTTATGAAGTGCTCGAAGCATTTCTTACCGAACCACGGAAGATCTACGACGATTTGATGGCGCATCCGGAGGTCATCGAAAAGCATTTGGCCGAGGGCAAAGAGAAGGCGCGGGCCATTTCTATGCCGCTCATGCATCGTATTCGCGAGGCCATTGGCATCACGCGGTGAGATGGGCGAGAGAGACGAACTCGTCCTCCAAGCATTTCTCAACGTCTTGTCCTCTCCGTCAAACCGTGGTAGCGTCGGTTTCCCAAGCAGAGAAGGCCTCGATGAAGATCCCCTACGGCAACGCAGACTTCGCAGACATTCGCAGAAGAGGCTCGTTTTACGTCGACAAGACGCCGTTCTTGCCGGAACTCGAGAGCGATGAGTTCGGCTACAAGAACCTCATCTTCCTGCGCCCGCGTCGTTTTGGCAAGTCGCTGCTCGTTGGCATGCTGGAGAATTATTACGACATTTCGTTGGGCGTTCACTTCGACGAACTCTTTCGCGGCTTGTGGGTACACGACAACCCGACACCGGAAAAGAGCAAATACGTTGTACTGCGTCTCGATTTTTCCAAGGTATCGGTGGATGGTGGAGAAGCATCGCTCAAAGCAAGTTTCGTCAATTCCATCAAGACGTCCTTGATGACGATGGTTATGCGGTATCGTCAACGTCTGCCGGAAATCGAAGAGCTATTCGACCGCGTGAAGAGCGAGACCGAACCTTCGAGTGTACTCAACATATTTCTGGGCTTTTTCGCGGGAACGCCGGACAAACTCTACGTTTTGATTGACGAATACGACACGTTTGCCACTGCGCTCTTGGCCATGGAGGCCAAAGACGTTTATTCAAAGGTCACCGACAAGGCGGGGTTTGTCCGTTCGTTTTACCGGACGCTCAAGGAGGGCAGCCAATCGGGCGCCATTGCTCGCGTATTTATCACGGGCGTCACGCCCATTTTGCTCGATGACCTCGTCACGGGATTCAATGTCGTCACGAACATCTCGACGCACCCGCAGTTCAACGCTCTGGCCGGTTTCACGCGAGCAGACGTCGAACGAGCGGTGGATGAACTTCTCACATCTCGGCCGGATTTAGTAAAAATCGAAGGCGTTGGCGATCGTGTCAAGTTGATCGACGTTTTGGAATCGCATTACGATGGTTATCGTTTTACGGAAGATGCGCCTGACCGTATCTTTAATTCGAATCTTGTCGTGTATTTTTTGCGCGAGTTGTCTGTTCGGGCGCGATACCCGCGAACGATGCTCGATCCCAACGGGCGCACCGATTATCAAAAATTGCATTCGTTATGGGCAGCGGCCGGTCCCCAAGCCGAAGAACGCCGTGAAGCATTGGAGCAAATCCTTGCAGAAGGTCACGTGTGGAGCGATCTCGTCGAACAATTCGGAACGCGTCGAACGTCGACGAAAAGCGAATTTATATCGCTCATGTATTACACGGGAATGCTCACGCTGAGCACCGAACCGCCGGATTTGAATGACTACCTGTTTGAAGTGCCAAATCGAGTCATTCGAGAACTCGGCTTTGAGCATTATACGAATTTGATTCAGGATCTCGATGGAATCAACCTGATGGATCGTCCGGTAGGCGCCGCATTACGAAAGATGGCGCAGCTGGGCGATATCGCGCCGTTTCTCGAAGTGTTCCGCAAGAATGTGCTTGATGTGGTGAGTATCAAAGACTTGCGTCAATACAATGAGAAATCCATGAAGATGCTGCTCATGGGCGCGATCGTCACGTCGGAAGTGTTTCACGTCCTCAGCGAACGGGAATTCGCTCACGGATTTAATGATTTGTTCTTGAGCCCGTCGACACAACTCGCCCATGCGAAATACGCTTGGATGCTTGAATTGAAGTATTTGTCCACGGGTGCGAACGAAACGCAAATTGCCAAAATCGTCGAACAAGCGGAAGCGCAGCTTCGCAAATACATGTCCGATGCGAACCTGGTCCCGATGTTGACGCGTGGTTTGGAGCTTAAAACAGGGACGCTCGTGTTTATTGGTTGCCAAGCCGTCCATTGGCGCGAGATGCATCAGGCGTAACGCGTACACTCGCATTATGGGCGCGCGGTGGGCGCTGCATAACGAGCAAGACGGAGGCCGATGCCGTCGAGGCGAAGGGCCGGATCGTTCGAATTGCGAAACCCTGCGCGAACAAATCTCGCGAAGCTTACCCACGCTCCACCGCGCAAGACGCGGAAGGAGCCGTCCGTGACACCTTGGGGATCTGTATGAACACGTCCGTCGTACGCGCCAAACCGATCAGCACACCACTCGAACACGTTGCCCAACATGTCGTACAAGCCCCAAGGATTCGCCGCCTTCTGTGCTACGGCATGCGTTGATCCTTCCGCGTTCGCGCGGTACCACGCGATCGCATCGAGCTGTACGGCTTCGTTGTCACGGATGTCCAAGTTGCCGACCCACGTAGCGGTTGTCGTGCCCGCGCGGCACGCGTATTCCCACTCTGCTTCCGTGGGCAAACGGGCGTCGAGCCCTTGCACGCGCGCATTCAACCGCGCGACAAACGTTTGGCAATCGTCCCAGCCCACGTTTTCCACGGGTTTGTCCAGGGCTTTGAAGCCACTGGGATTTCCTCCCATCACCGCTTCCCACAATGCTTGCGTGACGGGCGTGTCCGCGAGCCAGTAACCGCGGCTCAATTCGACACGATGCAATACTTCATCGTCGAAACGACCCGCTTCCGTTTCGGGCGAACCCATCCAGAACGAACCTGCGGGAATCCACCGCATTCGTTGCACCACGCGTTCCACGCCAAACGTCATGCCAAACGCCATGAATAAGCCGAAACGGTCCTGGCCCCATTCGACGGCAAACGGTTCGGGAAAGGTGTCGAGGGGAGCGGCGGGGAGGGGCATCGACGAAATCAATTAACGGAAAATTGAGGGCCGGTTCGTGTTTAGCTCGCGTCGGCGGCAAACACGTCATCGATGGACGCGACGGTTAACAATTTCTTCGACCAACCACGAAGCTGGTCAATAGACGCGGCATGAATACGCCCGTGCACCTCGGTGGGGACGTCGCCAAAGCGTTCGCCGAGTTGGTCGATGAGTGCGTCTCGCCGCCCTTTTAGTACCCCTTCATCGACGCCCAACGTGTGCGCATGCTGCTTGAACGCAACGATTGCCGCGTTGTTCTTTACGATGAGCGCCCGCGCTACCTCGTCCTCGCAGAGCGCAAAGTCGACCAACGCTTTGACGGCGATAGGCCGGACAAACAAGGGATCCTCGATGACTCCGTCCTTGTTCATCGGGACAAACTTGTCCTCCGCTTTCGACCACTCGCACACTTTACCCGTCTTGACGAAAAGACCGAACACCCGACGAACCCCGCGAAGGATTAAATCCTCGGCCTTTTCCGTGACGTCGCGCATTGACTGTTCATTGACGACTTCGAACGAAATCTCTTCCAAGTAGCGCGAATCCGTTTCAGGATCGGTACCTTCCCGGCACACACAAACGTCCGTGCCAAAGTCGGAGCCGACGGCAGCTCGTGTGAGCAGTTCCGTCAACGCCACGTACCCCGACTTAACGTGCGGCGCGATGAGAAATGCCAGCTCGTTTTGAGCCTTGGCATGCGGATAAAGTGCCGTCATCGCGCTGACCTTACGACCTCGAATGATCTCGTCGTACGTTACTTCGGGCGTGACGATATGCGCGTCGACTGGAGGAAATGGCGAGGAAGGCGAGGAACGATGCTCGGTGCGCGCACGTGGCAGAAGCTGTGACTCGACGGCGCCGTGCGTTTGCGGTGCGAGAAGCATGGGGTGTGCGTCGTTCGGTCTCATCACAGAGCAGCGTAGCAGCGTGCGGGAGTTGCACGCCAGAGGAAAGAAGTGACGTGTAAGGCATGGTCGACGTCGCTTCCTACCACGCGACAAACGGGTTCGTCAAGACCAGCAGACGTTCGTCCCAAATGTGATGTGAGTTCCGCTCAAGAAGGACAAACGATTTTCATGCCAAACAGTTTCATCCGTGCCAAACCCCGCGGCGTGTTGTCATTACGTTTCATGGCCTCGAAATGAACCTGAGCGTCATGTTCATTTCGAGAAAAGCCGAGACCACCTTCCAATCGTTCCCTCTTTCGCCAATCGTTGCGTCGAGTCTGGAGTGACAACCCGCTCCTCCTTTTCAACAGCTCGCGCAGTCTCAGGGCGTTGCACCGCGGTCGGCTCCGCCTTACCGCGGCTGCTCCGCCCCTCGCTGCGCTCCTCGCGGCGTGCTTGACTTGGCGCTGGACCTCGAGCAAGCCGAAACCCGACATTGTCGTCGCGGTTGCGCGGAACGCTCGCACAACGGGCCGCCGCGCGAATGTGCTTCGCGCTGCTCCTCCAAGCGCCGCCGCGTTGAACGCGGTAGGAGCTGCCCTGCTGCGTGGAAGACACGGGGGCAGGATCTACTGCTGCATCGTCGGTGTACGTATCGTGAATATCGCTGCACCACTCATACACGTTGCCCAGCATGTCGTACAGTCCAAACGGGTTCGGTTCTTTCCGACGCACCACACGTGTACCGCCACGGGCAAACTCGTGCTGTTTGTCTGTCCAGTTCGTAGCGTCGTACCCGTTCTCGTCGAGGTCAAACGCCACGCCGCAGTTGCCCCCGTACCACGCGATGTCATCGAGCAGCGGTGCGTTTCGAACTCCGAGGATGTCCAAGTCCCCCACCCACGTCGTCGTCGTCGTTCCGCCGCGACACGCGTATTCCCACTCCGCTTCCGAGGGCAAACGCATAGCGATCTTTGTGCCAAACGTATCGCACTCCAAAAGAATCTGCTTCTCGGTGCCGGGGAAGCTCAAACGAAACTGCGTTATCAGCAGGAAGTGGATTTCGGTCGCAAACAAGCGGCATACGTTGCGCATGGGCAAGGTTTGGCGGACGCCGCGGTGCTTGGTTTGACGCCG
>JANORL010001408.1:0-5604 GCA_031415295.1 Polyangiaceae bacterium
TCGCGGCGAGCAAGCATCGACGATCGCGGAGCAATGAAGCGTCATGCATGGATGTGCGTGCCCGCACAAGATCGCGCGAGTGCCGCACAGCGCCGTAAACGCGTCAATGACGAAATGGCTGCTTTGATTTTCCTACGCGCAGCCGCAAAATGGAAAAGCTGCCGTTGTTGCCGAACGTCATTTGTTCCCGGAATCGACTCTGCGGCAAGCTAACCGTCGTAGGCACGAATGCCTCGATGTTGCCCGTCTTTCGGTCCATGTCCTCGTGCCATGCTCGAGGAAGCGCCGTCCAATCCAGTGTCGCGCAGCCGAATCGAACACGATAGTCACGACATGCCCCATCGCTTTGTTCGGCATTGCGACAAGTCAAACCGAGGTCCGGAGAGACCGTGAGTTTTTCGCCAGCGTTTTGCCAAGACACACCAGTCGTCGTTTGAGCCTCGACATCTTGCCATTGATGCCTCCGCCGAGGAATGCTCCAATGTCCATCGGCGGCCGAGAATAACCAACATCGCCGCTGCTTTTTGACTGGGCATTGGGTTGGGCTGATGCAGTTCCCATCAAGAGAATGAGGACCAGAAAAACCGCCCCTGTTTGTCGAAGCATAATCAATGTGTCCTTTGCGACGAGCGTGTGGCGGTTGTTGATGAACTGCCCATTGGCAACAAATGACTAAAAGCAAACGGTCCCGGGGCCGTCATAGATCGTGGTGCATGTTGTGCCTTCCGGACAAACGTTCGGGTCATCCATGCACGGTAGTACGCACTCCGTGAACTGCGGACCATTTGTACCGAGGACACCATAATATGCCACACACGTGCGAGGGGTATCACAATGGACTTTGTCGCATGGATTTGGGTATTCCGTGTCCGAACCCGCGTCCGAATCCACTTCCGAGGCGCACCCAATCATCAAATATGCGATAATCACGAGCGCTGCCCAATGTCGATATGCACGACGCAGAGAACTTGTTTTGAATGTCGCGCGGCGCGGACAATGAAAAACGGGATCGACGGTGGATAACATGTTAGTGCCTCGATGGTCGTCAGATGCAAGAAGCACACACCGTGCCACGGGTATTTGAATGCCAGACTTCCGACAGATGCGTTTCGCCGAGCGCAGTGTTAAGAGGGTGTCGATCAGGAACAACGGCCAAATCTGGGTTTGTTCGCTCAGGGAGGATTCGATTTGCGGCATCGCGGCACCCCGAACTCGCCAGCTCCGCGGGCTCAAACAGCAGGGCCCCGCCGCAAACGCCACAAAATCAAACCGCTCCCTGAGCTACCTCGATCAGCAGCGAAATCCTGATGAACACGCTCTAAGGCCATGTCACTGTACCTCCTGGCGCAACCGCGTCTCACCAAACGCAGTGGTTCGTTGTCCTACGCCTGCGCAATTCGATCCACTCGCACAATCTGTCTCGCGCAATTTGCGCAAGCCGCGGCGAGCGACCTCAAATTCGACACCCACCGCGGTTCTCAAGGCCATGGCACATCCCATGCTTTGATGCATCACCATGAAACGCTCCTTCTACTCATTCGCACTACCCCTCGCTGTACCCCTATTGCTGTCGGCATGCGGCTCGCCACTCGACGCTGATTCGGTGAGCCGCAACTACGACGTCCTTCGTTATGACCTCGATGCCGAATACAATTGGCAACGCAGTCGGCTCGAAGCCTCAGTACGCGTGAAGCTCGCGCCGATGGAAGACAATCTCGAAGCCATCGAGCTCGATAGCGGCGTTGACATCAAAGCGGTGCGCGTCGAAGGCGAAGGCGACGTGGCTTTCGTCGTGCGGCCAGACAAACGGCTGTGGATTTCGCTTGCCGATGTGAGCGCCGAGAAAGGTACCCCGATTGTCCTCTCGATCGATCGCGCACGTGCACTCAAGACGCAAGACGCAAGACGCAAGACGCAAGACGCTGAATCACCGTCACCGTGCCCGTAAACGCTTCTTCCACACTCGACAAACCCAAAAGACGTTTCGCTCGCCAACGATAACTTCGTTGCAATTCCCGGACGCCCCACCCCCGGCCTCCATCGGCGTTAACAGGTGTGGGAATCGTTGTATAGATGCAAAAATGCACACATTGATTTGCCCTCCATCAGGAACATCTCGCGCGATTTAATGCCCCTCGATCGCACCGCACGTCGCCAAAAGTTTGCGCTCAATGAGCGCCAGCAACTCGCACAGCTCGAAACACCTACGCTCGTCGCGCCTACGTCACTTGCGACGTCCAAGGTCGCTCACGCTCATGCCACGTCCGTTTTTTCGTCCAACGCGCACCGAATGATGGCGGCCAATTCGTGCGTCGTAAAGGGTTTGTGAATGAAATGCATTCCGTCCTCGAGCACGTTTTGATACGTGATGAACTCCGCTGAATATCCTGACATGAATACGCATTTCAACGTGGGATGAGCTGCTCGCAGACGGTCGGTGAGTTGTCGGCCGTCCATTTCTGGCATGATCACATCCGTTAACACCAAGTGAATTTCGCGATCACTTTCTGCCGCCAAAGCCAAGGCCATGGTCGGCCCCGTAGCTTCCAGCACGTGATAGCCCAATTGTTTCAGAATTCTCGCTACCGCGCGCATCACGGCCCGCTCGTCTTCCACGATCAGAATCGTTTCGGTGCCTCCTGGAAGCGTTTTCTCCTCCACTTGGGGACATGTGGGTTGGACATTGCCTAGATACCGAGGCCAATACATGGTGATCGTCGTGCCTTTGCCAATCTGGCTTGTCACATCAATGAAACCATGGTTTTGCTTGATGATGCCGTACACCATCGCCAGTCCGAGTCCCGACCCTTTGTCGACGCCTTTTGTCGTAAAAAAGGCCTCGAAGATATGTGCCCGCGTCGCCGCATTCATGCCTTTTCCGTCGTCGCTCACCGCGATAGATACATAATCACCGGGAGGACATTGAGCATCACCGATCACCTTTCCCGCCTCGAAAGTGCAATTGCTGGTCGTAATGTAAATGGAACCGACGCCCACAATCGCATCGCGCGCATTGATGCATAAATTCGTCAAGACTTGTTCAATCTGCGACGGATCCACCCACGTCGTCCACAATTGAGCCGTCTGCTGCCAGTGGATACGGATGTTTTCGCCGATCAATCGTGGCAACATCTGCATCATTGCCGTCACCGTAACATTCAAATCCAACGGCTGCGGGACCACCACCTGTTTGCGAGCAAACCCCAGCAATTGTCGGGTGACGTTCGCAGATCGTAACGCTGCTAGGCGGATTTCCTCCAGCTCCACATAAAGTGGATGGTTCGTTTCGACGCAACGGAAAGCGACGTCCAAATGCCCGAGAATCACGGCGAGCATATTGTTGAACTCGTGCGCCACGCCTCCCGCCAAACGGCCAACGGATTCCATCTTTTGCGCTTGTTGAAGCTGAGCCGCAAGGTGGATGTTTTCTTGTTCCGCTTTCTTGCGCTCGTTGATGTCACTGATCACGATCCGACACACGTCCGCGCCATTGCCGTCTTGCGCCAGAGTGCCATTCCAAAGCGTCCACAAAGAACTCCCGTTGGAGGTGACCATTTGCATTTCCCATGATTCGAGCGTACCGAGCTCGAAGATGCGTTTGGTGCGCATATAGAAAACGTCCTGGTAGTCTTTGTGGACGAAGAGGCTGATCCGTTTACCCATCCATGTGGCTCGTCCGATACCCACCATCATCGTGGCGGTGAGATTCGTTTCCCGAATGAATCCTCGTTCGTCCAGGGTCACATAACCCGCCGGCGCAAGTTCATACAGCTCGAAATAGCGCGCTCGTGCCGCAGCCAATTCCACTTGCGTTTGGCGCAGCTCTTCGTTCTGCAACTCCAGCTCGATCTCGTGGATCCGCAGGTCGTTCAGCAACCGCTGCGCTTCTTCCAGTGGCAGCACCTCTTCCTGTTTCTGCGGCGCCTGCGCTGGGCGTTGGCGAGGGACACCAGGTGCGTTTGCTGGTGCGTTTGATCGAGTGCGTGGTTTTGTCATCATGTACCCTTAATCGCTCGTCGTAGACGTTCGGTCATTTTGCTGCAACCGACTCTCGGTTTTTTCACGCAAAATGACGTGCGTGTCGTGCATGTTTCCATGCGGAAACTGCGCCAGCAGCACTTCCATGTCGAGACTGCTTCCGTCGACACGAAGCACTTTGGCTTCGATTTTCGACACGGTCTCCGAGGTTTCTCGCAATCGACGCATACATTCGTTCACCGCGTCGCGAGCGTCCTCGTGGAATAGATCCGACATCGATTTGCTCAGCAAATCGGCTTCGCTGCGCGCCCCGAAAAGTTTCACGCAGGCCTGGTTCGCAAACACGATACCGTTCTGCCGTTCGATCACGACAGCATCTCGAGAATACGTGGCCAAATTTCGATACTTTGCCTCGCTTTCTCGCAAGGCATCGAGCGCTTTTTTCGTTTCCGTGATGTCGACGAACGTAATGACAGCGCCGTCGATGACGTTTTCCAGTGTCCGATAAATCCGGATTCGCATCGTGTACCATCGACCGACACGCGTCTGCACTTCGATTTCTTTCGGAATCAACGTATCCAAGACGGATTTCGTATCTTCTACTAGTTTGTCGTACCCCACGAGGTTCGACGCGAGATGACCCACGGGGCGCCCGACGTCGCTATGGATGAGGTTGATGATCTGCGTAATGGCGGGGGTAAAACGAAGAATGCGCAAATGATGATCCACGAACACCGTGCCGATTCCAGTACCCGCCAGAAGGTTGTTCATGTCGTTGTTGGCTTGCGACACTTCGACAATTTTCGTTTGCAGTTCGACATTGACCGTGGCCAACTCCTCGTTCACGGATTGCAGCTCCTCTTGCGAAGTCTCGAGTTCTTCGTTGGTGGATTGCAATTCTTCGTTGATGGATTGCATTTCCTCGTTCGACGACTTGAGTTCTTCGTTCGACGTTTCCAACTTTTCATTGCTCGTTTGTAGGTATTCATCTTTCGCCTGCAATTGTCGCCGCAAAGAAAGAAGATTCGAATCGACGTCGGTCTCCGTGGCGCTGGCAGTTGTTTTCGTGAGCGCGAGCAACGCGGCAGGTTCCAGCGTTGCAATGGTGTCTGGCAGAAGTACGGCTTCCAGCGTGACAAGGTAGATGGGCACATCGGTCGTGATCGGAGGCCGTGGCCCTATTGGGAAAACCGTGAGATTCACTCGGGTAAAGTCACCATTGATTTTGACCTGCAAACCTGGCCGACGCACGACGATATGCTCGAATGCGGCTTTGTTCAGCGCTGTCGTCAACGCTTCGCGTATTTCGTCGCGAGCCATGGTGAGAATGTTGAGCGTTCCCGGATCTCCGGACGCCAATTCCAAGTAAACCCCCGCACGACCATGCAGATAAAGCACGTCGCCTGCCTTCGTGACCAAGACGCTCGGCGGAGCGAAATGTTGCAAAAGAGCTTGCTCCGTCCGTTCGCGCAGTGACGCCAGCGGGGCGTGTTTGGTTCGCGCAGGCAAGATTCGCGGAGGAACACCGTCGGGCGCGATGTGGGTGCGACTTAGTCGTTCCATGGGCACGCGTCGCGTGCCGGAATCGGTTTCCTGGCGTTGATAGATTTTCCATTTGCGGTCGAC
>JANORL010001409.1:0-6128 GCA_031415295.1 Polyangiaceae bacterium
GTCGCAGACATGAGCCATACGTCATCGGCGAAATTCACCAACGAAGAATGGGATTATGTCCCTTACGGAAGGAACGTGGTGAATATCCGACACGTCGTAAGTTTAGGATCTGCCGGGGTGATTGATTTCGAATTCGAATCAGCGTGTTCGTCGCGAAATGCTACATCGCGAGGATGCGGTGATTTTCGTCGACGTTTGTCAAGAATGCATGCTTCACAGCTTCGTCTGCCAATTGATCGGCCATCCAGAACACTCGTTCTTTCGCTGTGGCAAGTTCTTTGGTGGACTCTTCGGTTCGTCCATTGAGTTGCAAGCTGGTGACAAACGCATAACGAATTAAGATCTCGTCCGTACCAAGCCGACCGAGTTCAGTGAGCAGTTGCATACCTTTCGATGCTTGTTCGAGAGCTTCCGAGGCGCGCAACATGTCGACGTACAGGAGCGCTTTGTTTGCATGGCACATTGCGCGCATTCTCGGCAATCCAGCGAGTATCTGTTCGGCTTCGTCGAGAATGACTTCGGCCAGAGCGAATTCTTCTCTTAATCGGTAGCAACGACCGATCTTGTAACGAACGCTTCCGCTGTGTCTAGCGTCGCCCAGTGTATCGAGCTTCATTTTCGCTTCCAGTAAAATGTCAAGCGCTTCATTCAATTGGCAACGACCCAAAATGGCTGCACCCAGCATCGCTTTCGAAATCGAAGATAATCGTGGAATACCCATTCGGTCGGCAGCAGCAATGATCTCTTTGCAAATTTCTGCTGCTTTTTCATATTGCCCCATATCGACCAGCGTGAATGTCGCATCGAGACGCTGTCCGACGGCACTGCGAGTGTCTCCCATTTGGTCGAAGAGGCGCCCAGCGTTCAATTGGTGTTCAATCGTCTTGTCGTATTGCCTGGCCACCGAAGACCGCGATGCGGCGAGCACTTCGAGATGTGCTCGTGTCCGAGGTTCGCGTTGGGTTGGATCGTTGAGCAATTTGACAAGGGGCGTGACCAAATCTTGTGCGCTTTGGTATTGCCCGCTGATATATGCTTGGATCCCTGTGCGAATGGCTGCCTCGACGAAAGCATCTGTCCATTCGTTTTTTTCTCCCCATGCAGCAAGAGTCGAGCAGAGCAAACGAAGTTTGTCGAGCTGAATGCGACGTAACGAGACCATGGCGAGCGTCGTTAATGCTCCAAACCATAATTCGGATCCCGTTTCGAGTTTGCTTATCGCTGATTCGGCCAGTTCTCCCGCTTGCTCATAAAAACCGCGCCAATGCAAGGCTTCGGCTTTTAACGTCAGGGCTTCGCCCAGCAAGGGTCCCTCCGTCTGGATTTCGATGATACGATCGGCATGTTTTAATACGACGTCGAGATCGCCACCCAAATGCGCTTCTCGTGCGGCACGAACGTGATACGGTGCTGCTCGAACGCTTTCGTGCGCCTCGTCGAAATGGGCGGCGAGCAATGGGGCATTGGTTTCTCCCTGTTCTTCCAAAAACGTTGCCGCCAGCAAGTGCCCCCTCACTTTGTCGGCATCGGTCAGCATGCTATGGGCGGCTTCGCGAAATAGCGCGTGACGGAAGCTGTATTCGGTTTGAGAAGGAAATCGCGAAACTCGTCTGGTTTCGACGAGTTCACGATCCTGTAAAATGCGTAACCATGCCTCGACCTCGTTCTCAATGTCATTCGAACCGAGGAGCTTTGCCACACCGTCTCGCCAGAAAACCTCACCAAATACGCTCGCTGCGCGGAGCACTCGACGCGCCTCGGTCGGTAAGTTGGTCACGCGTGATTGCACCATGGCGAGTATCGTTTCCGGCAAAGTGTTTGTCGCTCCGGTCGATGTTTCGGCGACCGCGCGCACGAGTTCCTCCAAAAACAAGGGATGCCCGGCACTTCGATCGACGATCGCCGCAATGGTCTCGCTCGTCGCCTGGTCCCCCAAAATACGGGACACCAGGTTTTGGCACGCGCGCCGTGAAAGACCTCCGAGGCGTATGGTCGACGGTGACCATTCTGCAAAAAGGTTCGGAAACAGCTCAAGCATTTCCGGTCTACCGAGCGCCACGATAAAAAAAGGTCGCGAACTCAAACGACGAAATGCCGTACTCAATACTTTGACCGTGGGCAAGTCGCCCCAATGCAAGTCTTCGAGCAATAAAACGAGGGGGTGTTTTTCCGTCACTGCATCGACGAGGTCTTCGAAGGCGAATCGAATACGATCGCGCATGAGCACGGGATCGCGACGAGCGGCGCGAAGTTCATCGTTGTCCGTGTCGGTTTTCGTTTCCGCCATTTCGCCAAGGAACGTAATGATCGACGTGGATTCTTTTGTTGCTACGCGATCGTGAACGAATGCCGCAAGTTTTAGATGACGAACCTCCACTGGCTCACCGTCGCGAATCCCCGCTGCCCGGTGCAAAGCATTGGTGAGCATGCCAAATGAACCGCCTGCACGTACGACTTCGCCGCGGCCCACCCATATTTCCGTACCGAGTTCAATGCGTGATAGCGTCCCCAGGACTTCGCGACTGAGACGTGATTTGCCCGCGCCAGCTTCCCCGACCACGATGACTGCGGCGCCTTGCGGTTCGTGAACGACGTCTTTGAATATGTTTTCGATGAGAGCGACTTCTCGCTCGCGACCCACGAACGGTGCGGGGCGACCACACAGGAGGCGTGCAGCGTCGCCAAAGGGGTCTTCGGCTAGTAGAAATGGCGTGTCTTGACGTTGTTCGACGGAAAATCGATTATCTAGCAACCTGCGCGTTGTTTCGTCAATGGGTATGCCCTTTTCGTCGGACGCACTCCGCTTGCTCAATGTCGCCGCACATACCGCGGCATCCGAATAAAGGGATCCGACGTTTCCGCTGGATCGACCCGTGGCCAATGCAATGGGAAGGCCTGTTCCAAGATCCCGAATGGCCAGCGCTGCACGCGCCGCCATTGCCGCTTGATCCGTTGCGGCCCCACGCCCTGGAAATGCCACGAGAACCGTCCCGTTTCGTAACCCCTCGACGCGTCCATGCAGAGGCGCTGCAATCCGCTCGATATCTTGTACGAGTTGCCCCTCGGTGCGATCTAGAATCGTTTCGGCACTGCCCGAAAGCGAACGCGACGATTCCGGCGAGACGAACACGACGGAGACAAACCGTAATTCGTCTTCGGTCAAACCGGTGAATGGTATAGGCGGTGGTGGATGGGACAAGAAGTGATCGAGATCCGTCGAATGAAGCGCTTGGAAAACCGCGCTTGCAGGGCCGAGTCTTTTACTGGGTTCTTTTTCGAGCAAGGCATCGACGAGATTATCGAGTGCCGGGGACAATGCGGGATTGATGTCGCGAATACGCGGCGCTGGCTCGAATAGAACCTGCGTCATGATGCCGATGATGCTCGAAGAATTGAAAGGAAGACGTCCCGTTATGCATTCAAAAAGAATGACGCCCAATGCATACAAGTCGGCCCGATCGTCCACTTCGTTCGCCCCGCGCATTTGTTCGGGAGCCATGTATGACGGTGTTCCAAGAACCGAACCGAATTTGGTAATGGTGTGTTCCGCTCGTACCCGAGCGATGCCAAAATCAATCAAACGCGCTCTCGCGGGGTCGCCTCCTTCCAGGATGATGTTGCCGGGTTTGACGTCGCGGTGAATGATGCCTTGTGAATGGGCTGCGCCGAGTGCACCCGCAATGGCACGTACAACGACCAGCGCCTCTTGTGGCGCAAGCGGACCACGTTTGAGTCGAGAGGCAAGATCTTCACCTTCGACCCATTCCATGGCCATCCACGGCTCGCCTGACTCCAATGTGCCATGACCCAAACACGCGACAATGGACGGGTACGACAAACTCGTGAGCACTTGTACTTCGCGGACAAATCGTACTTTGTCCGCTGACCCGCCAGCATGCATGACCTTGATGGCGACAGGTTTTCCCGTACTCATTTCTTCGGCGCGGTGGACGACGCCCATTGCGCCTTCGCCTGCACGCTCCACAATGCGGAACCGGTCGTCTATTATCGTGCCGGGCTCCATAGCGGCTTTCTGTGCGTCGCGAAATGCGGCATGAGCTGAGATGTAGCTCAACTGATGGGTGAAGACAATGGCGCGACGTCGATGGACGCGTGTGACGCGTGGTCATGTACGTGAGATTCGGTTGCGTTCGTGCGCCTTTCGCCTACTACATCGCGAGAGTTTTCGCGTTGAACACGTAATACGTTCCTTCGAGGTCCATGTGTGTGCCGCTAGGGTCATGCAGCTTCATATTGTTGCAGCGGCTGAAGCCACATCCTGGAGAAGATTGAGTCTGGATTGAAAAACTCAACTTTCCCGTCGCATCACTTACCGCAATGGGCATGCTTTCACCCAAACACACGAGTTCGATGCCATTGAGCGGCATCATCGTCGATGCATCTTGCACCGTCGCGTCAAAGGTCATCGTTGCATCTGCCCAACAACCACAGAGGCTCATGCCACAGTCACCATCAGTACCGCTCGTGCTTCCGCCTGTCTCGCTACCGTCACACCCGAGTGCCGTTGCCGCGACAAACCATACACCAAACACACACGTGAGAAGGTTTCGAAGTTTTTTCATCGACAAAGTATAGGCGATCTGCGTGGGCTGCTGCGGGAAATCGTTACACATCGAGGGCTCGCGTAGCGCCTTCTCGAGCGCGGTCGTCAGCGCTAGCGCAGGCAAGCGAGTCCGCAGCGCGACCCAGTGTTTACCAATGCGAAGCCGGTCATTCCGGTGACGCGTGTATTCTGCGACAATTGTCTTTGTGAGGGCCAGTATTGGTTCACTAATGCGTGTCGTGTTTTAATCTGCCCCCAAAAACGTCCCAAGCAGAGCAAGTCCGACGGATTGACTTTTTTCGGGGTGAAATTGCACCGCCACGACGTTGTCCCGAAGTATCGCCGCTGAGATCCGATTCTTGCCATGCGTGACCGTGGCGACCACAAGCGACGAATCGTCCGGCACAGCGTGATAACTGTGCACGAAATAAACGTGAGTTGGTTCGTTTTGCCAAACTTTAAAAATACCCAGCGGCGGACTGGTCATCTCGAGCTGATTCCAACCCATGTGCGGAATCTTGACGGTATCGCTGCCGGATCCTATCTCGAGTTTTGCTACGTGGCCTCGAAAAACGCCGAGTCCAGCGGCTCCCGGCGCTTCGTCGCTCGTGTCGAACAACACTTGTAAACCCAAACAAATTCCTAAATAGGGTTTGCCGCGGGTTATGGCTTCCCGCAGCGTGTCGCCCATTCCTGTCCCAATGGCTACCGCGCAATCCCGAAACGCGCCTTGTCCAGGTACCACGATTTTATCGGCAGCAAGAACGTCCTCCGGACGATTGCTGCGTATCACATCCACCGCGATACCGTGATCCGTTCCTGCTCGGACGAGGGCCCTCTCGACACTCCGTAAGTTGCCCATTCCGAGATCCACCACCACAACCCGCAGCATACCTAAAGGCTCCCTTTCGTCGATGGTGTGCCAATGACCCGCGGATCCAGGCGCGACGCGCGGCAGAGAGCTTTCGCAAATGCTTTGAAACTGATCTCGATGATATGATGAAGGTTTTCCCCTTCGAGCATACGCATGTGCAAATTGCACGCCGCTCCCCGAGCGAATCCCTCGAAAAATACCGGCACGAGCTCCACGTCGAACGTCCCGACTTTGGCTTTCGGCAACGGGATGCGAAACACGAAATACGTACGTCCGGACAAATCCAATGCGCACGTGACCAACGCTTCATCCATCGGCAACGTGGCTTCGCCGTAACGAGAGATCCCCGTCTTGTCACCAAGCGCTTGTGCGAACGCGGTACCCAACACGATGCCCAGATCTTCGGTCGAGTGATGACCATCGATCTCGACGTCTCCTGACGCGTCGATCGTCAAGTCGAACAAACCATGTCGCGCGATCTGCTCGAGCATGTGCGACAGAAATGGAAGCGGAGTCGAGATTTTTGCGCGTCCGGTGCCATCGAGATCGATCTCGACGGAAATCTTTGTCTCGTGGGTGGTTCGCTCCACCCGAGCAATTCGTGCCATGGGTTCATCCTGGCGCAGTGAGGGTGTTCATCAGGCTGCTGCGCGTCGCGCTGCGTCGGTCGGGCTTGCTCAGCGTACGATG
>JANORL010001410.1:0-7119 GCA_031415295.1 Polyangiaceae bacterium
GGTGTGAACACTTTGGTACGGACGAGCGCCGGGTTGCGAATGCGTATTTTTTTCCGCTGGGTATGGGCATTGGCAACCACGAAGCGCATCACCAGTGGCCGCATTATTCGTGGATCGCGATGGAAGTGGGCTTATGGAAACGCAAGATGGATACGAATCCCATCCACGCGGCCATTCAAATGGCCACGAACCATCGGTTTCGCCATTACATCGCTAGGGGCAAGGTAGAAAACGAAGACGGATGATGTGTTCGCTCGGGTCCGCCGCGACTTGCTGTTTGGCGCACATGTCTGAGCGGCCGAGAAAAACGTCTGTCAGGGTCATTTTTTGTTTGCCGCGGTCGCTGTGGTCCGGTAAAACCCTCTTGACCGCTTCAGGGAGGAACCCATGTGGAAGAAAATTGGTATCGGTGCAGCAGCGCTCATTGTCGTTCTTTTGCTCGTCATCGTCACGCGTCCAAGTACGTATCACGTCGAACGTTCAGCCACGATTTCCGCGACGCCTGAAGTCGTCTATGGTCACGTGTCGGACTTCAATAAGTGGGGCGCGTGGTCCCCGTGGAGCAAACTCGACCCCAAGATGAAAATCACGTATGGAGGTACCCAAGGCTCCGTGGGAGCAACTTATGCTTGGGTAGGAAATGACGACGTAGGCTCGGGGAAGATGACGATGACGGGCCTCGACCCGAGCAAGCGTATCGACATCAAGCTTGAATTCTTCAAGCCTTTCGAATCGCTTGCGAAAAACGGATTCACGTTTGAATCTGCGGGCAAAGAAACGAAAGTCACGTGGTTCATGGATGGCACCAACGACTTCATGGGCAAAGCCTTTTCGCTGTTCATGAACATGGACAAGATGATCGGGGCCGACTTCGAAAAAGGTTTGGCCGACATGAAAAAAGTCGCCGAAGCCGCGCCTACTCCTGCCGCTGCAAACTGAATCAGCTTCGTTGACAGCCCGTCACAATTCCAAATAGATCGGTGACGTCCACGCGCGCTCCTGAACCTTGACGTTCAGTTTCCCGCCTTCTTTGCAACCTTCTACGTTCGGCGCTTTTTCGCAGTCGTAATGCGACCAGCGCCAGGTCGGCTGTTCGAGAACTCGTGCATAATACAGTGTTGGTTTGGCCGGATCGAACGATTTGTCCGACCAATACACGCACGCGCGATTGCCCGATCCTTCGGCGAGGGCAATTTTTTCAATCGACACCGACGCTTTTCCTGCGGCATCCGTCGTCAGTTTGACAATCTCGATACGTTCGAGCGGCGTATCGTCTTTCATTGCATGAACGAAAAGATACGGCTTTTCCTTGGCTGCAAGAACGCCACCCATGGCGGCAGCGCCGGCTTCGACGAGCGATTTTGGAAACATCGAATCGTCACACATTTTTTTGGCGGAATCGTCGTCTGGTAGGCCACTTGCCGCGTAAAATCGCAGCACGATACGCGGGCCGCTCGTCGCATACGTTTCTCGTCGTTTCATTCCAGCAAAAATCGATTCTCGTGTGTTTTGCTCGGCCCATACGGCCGCGATGCCCCCCGGATTAAAGTCCGACGCTTCGAGTCGCGTTTCGGGCTGACTATCGGTTCCGCCCGTATGCCCA
This sequence comes from Polyangiaceae bacterium, assembly GCA_031415295.1. Classification (GTDB taxonomy): domain Bacteria; phylum Myxococcota_A; class Polyangia; order Polyangiales; family Polyangiaceae; genus Polyangium. Next base: position 1,604 of record JANORL010001410.1, read on the forward strand.
GGCCACGTCGATTCTTTTACGTTTCCCGGTGTTGCATTGTGTGTGTCCGTGGAACCAATGAACCCGAATTGCATTGGATTCGGCTGCTTCAGCCCTGTAAACGCGAGTCCTCGCGCCAAACCATTCCGCACGTACCCTTGCGCATTTTTTTCTTCGTTATTGCCGGGCATTTGTGGCAAACCCAGCATCTTGGCCAGGGCTGAACCAGCGACGACTTCGAAGGCGCAGCCAGGATCTCCGAGCGCCTGATTGGGTAAACATTCACTGTTACCCTTGTGCTGGAAAAACTCTACGAGCACTTGATAACGTTTCATGAACTTGCGTGTTCGTGGATCGTTTGCCGTGTCCCACATCTGCCCGGCGCTCGCATTGGAATTGTGTGGAATCGTAATCGCATCGCACCCATCGGCGGATTTGCATTCACGCGACAAAGCTTGCCATAATTCGATGGCGGATGGATACCGAATGAAATCGAAAGGTGTTTGCGGGACGTTGTCGCCCTTGAAAATCACGTTGCGATGCATGTTCGCCATGCCGGATTGGCCGCTCCATTCGTAAGCCTTGAACGTCGTGAATTTGCAACGATCGTAGGCCGCATTGGCGGCATCTTGCGTTTTTTTCCACAACGAACGAGCTTGTGCGCGACAACGTTCACTACGTGCATCCGTGCCATTACACAAAATCGGATCCGAGGGATTGTCCGGCATGAGCCGAAATAAAGTTCCATACGTCGCGATCTTTGCCGCGGTACTGCCCGTATTACGAATGGCTTGACAATAAGGCGCGTCGTACCCGTCGGCTTTCGGATCCACCGTGCACACCCCAATGGGTCCCAAAAATTCGCTATGGTCGGTCACGGCCATGAAATCCAGCGGCCGATCGATTTTCGTTTTTCCTCCAGGTTTTGGCGATGCCTGCCCGACCTGCACTTCCGCGCCCCGCGCGAATGCGTACGCCGTGCTCGGATCCCCACGCGTACCCGTGGCATATGCATCGAGCGAATACGACGTATGCGTATGCAGTTCACCGAAGTATACATTCTTGAACGGATTTGCATCCGGACATGCCGCCCCCGTATCCATCGGAGGTCCCGGATCTGGATCGGGTTCAGCCAAAAATCCGGGGCCACCTTCGGGCGTCGATGACCCGCGCGAACCGCATCCCGTGCCAAACAGGGCTACGAGCGCCATGGTTATCGGTGATGCAATCAGCGTGCGTGTGAGTTTCATGTTCACCCTTGAATTCAAGACCCAACAATCACCAGACAATCGCGCATCCGGTCCAAAAACCAGTACGCAGCAAGTCCTCCCGCAAGGTACGTCAAGGCGATGGTTCCTTGGAAGGAAAAACGACTTCGTTGCAAGAAAAAGGCGGCGACGAGGGCCACGGCCAAAAATGCGACTTGACCTACTTCGACACCCAGGCCAAATCCAAGCAATGCCCAGCCCACTTGTTGCGATGGCATTCCCAGCTCGGCCATTGCGCCGGCAAATCCCAGACCATGGACCAGGCCAAACACGAGCGCCATCGCCGCGACAGAATGGGCCGAAGGTGCGGATCGATCTCTTCGCTCGACATCCAAGGCCAACAAGAGCAGACTCATGGCAATGCAAGCTTCGGTGGCTTCTTTCGAGACGTGAATCCATCCGAGTGCTGCTGCGCTAAATGACAAACCGTGAGATATCGTAAATGCAGTTTCTGCAATCAGGACGGCTTTGGGGCGACGCAAGAGCAATACGAGCAGCAACAGGAACAACAAATGGTCCGCACCGGCAAGAATGTGTTTGACGCCGAGTGGCGTATATTCGGTGAAATTTTTCAACGCGCCGGACGACGAAGGAATCCGAATGCTCGGTTGAGCGACCGTGAGCAGTTGTGACGACGTGGTTCCGTCGTGCTGAGATACCCACACGACGGCTTCGCTAATGGATGTTCCAAGCCCGGTCACTCCAATTTCACGCCCAGCCAGTGAGCCAGGACAATGCAGTACGAATGTCGATCCGTTTTGTACGAGAGGGTTTGTCGAAGTAATGGTTCCTTTTGGTGTTTCGGTCGAAATGTTTGTCGCCATGCAACCGTTGGGGAATTCAGGACCTGCGGGAGCATCGATGGTCGTACGAAATCGTAGAATCGCTTGTCCGGGCGCATGTTCGATGATTTCGACGTAAGCCGTGCGCATCCCGTGCGCGTTGGATGGTCGTGCGCAAAAAAGAACCAGAACGGCCAAAGCGGCTGCGAAGAAGTGCGTCATCCGTCCTCTCGTGACATTTCCCCACGAGGGGCCGTGCGGTTTGTCGGAAGAAGCTCGTGCACGCGGTCATTGCCGAGATACACGTCATATTCTTTGAAAAGCCGTTCCACGTATCGGCGAACCGCATCTTCTCGGCGACGCAATTGGCAATCCACGGCGACTTTTCCGCGGACTTCTTCCAGTGTGGCAGGTTTTTCCGGACTATACCCGAGCACTCGGACCAAGTGTGTGCCATGTTTCGAGACGATGGGATCGCTCCATGTGCGCTCCCGCAATTGCGAAATGGCCGTGGCAAATTCGTTCCCGAAAGCGTGGGCGACTTCTTCGACCGTTCCGGTGACTCGGCGACTTGTAGCAAACGATTCACCAAACGGAGGAATGTCGTTTTCGTGTGCAGGTTCGGCCGTAAATGTAGTAACTTGATCTCGAAGCGTCACGACGGCTTCTCGCGACGAACCCACCACGTGAACAAACTGAATGGTTGCTGGCAGTTTCCATTGATCTTGGGTCTTGGAAAAACAATCCTGCAATGATACCTCGGTCAAAGGTTCGGAAGCTCCGTCGATGTCTTCGGCCAATACGAGCAATTTTTGAACGAGCCGCTGCCGCACGATGACATCGCCTTCGGCAATGCGTAGCCGCAGCGCTTCTCGGTACAAGAGTTCGTCCTCGATGGCGCGTGCTTCGACTTGATGTTTTTCTTTCGTGGTCAGCGTATCTTTGCCGAGCGTTTTTGCTTCCTCCGCGTGAAGCGTGGCGAGTACGTTTGGGTCGACGCGAATGTCACGTGTTCCTTTGGGCGCGGGGGTTATGGCAAACAAGGCGCCTCCCAGCACAAAAAAGTGCGTTAACCGGTGTCGAGCGATGGATTGTAGGAACGTGGTTGGTCGAGAGCCGCTCGAGGCAACGGGCGAAGGGAATTGCTGGGTGGCTGGGTTGGCGTCGTCGGGCATTGTGGGGACTTCGTATCCCAGTTGCCGTACGTTCGTCAAGACGCTCTACGTTTACGCGTATTGTTATTTTTTGAAGCCCGGTAGAGTCGCCAGTAACAACATGGGCGAAGCACGCGCATCTTCATCGCAAATGTTTTTGCGTGAGGCACGGGCGTTGGCGCGTGTGTCGAATCCGCACGTGGTCATGGTGTGTCGCATTGGTGAATTTTTTGTTTCAAATAGGCTGCTGCTTGACACGTCACGACATTCCGTTGTTTCATGTGCTTGATCATGGATAGCCCCCTCGATGTCCTCCGTTACGCGCTCGGTCTCGGCGTCCCCATTACGCTCGGGATCTCGTTCACCCGCGCGACATGGCGCGAATCGAGGCGCGTCAAGCGAGAAAACGAGCGGCTCGCCGAGCAAGAAAAGTCGGATCGCGCTCCCATGGACGTCCGCCCTGGGCCCGCGCGCCTGCGGGTTCGTGTGGCGGGAGAGGCGATACGGATGAACCTCGGAACGTCTGTTGAATCCGCGGAGAACCTCTCAGGCGCCCCAGAGCTCGAGAGCACCGAAACCGTCCTTGTCGATGACACAGGCCGAAGATTCAGGCTTCCTGCGGGCCAGAAGCTCAAGGTCCGCTCTTTTGACGGCGCGCGACGTAATCTCACCGAATCGGTCACGCGCGCAGACGGCGGCGTGAGCCAGCGATTCTCATTCGAGGTCGCACCTGGACAATCGTTTGTCATCACCTGCGTGTTGCCCGAGATTCCCTCGGCACATCCATTCCGCAACACGGGCGAAGCCCTGGATTTGCAACCGGACGGCGACCAATTCGAGATCAATCCATTGCCGAAAAACGTCGAGACGAGCAGCGTGGGTTGTATCGTTTACCCGTGCCTTGTCGGCGCGGCGATTGGAGCGCTCGTTCCGACGAACCTATATTTTCAAGTGGTGGGGTGGATTGTGTGGACAATTTGCATATTTCTCGGCCTCATCGGGCGCTCGATTGCGAACGACACGTTGAACAAAGAGCAATCTTCATGAGCGAAATAAAACCCATCTTTCAGCTTCCAGCGGGATCGCGCCTTGCCGCCAGCATGGGTCGGACATGGTCACTCGTGCCGCTCTGCATTCCGACGGGTTGGGGCATTCGTTGGAATGGCATCGATGCTCGGGTTTTGCCTTCCGGACAGGTTGAATGCAACGATTCGCAAGACTTGTTCTGGGCGATCAAACTCCCGCCGCCGGATACCTTCGTTTATTCGAAGGATCCCACGTCGCCATGGCGCGAGATTGCCGTGGATGCCGGTTGGTATCGCGACTGTTTTCGTATCGTGATGCTCGATCCAGATTGGGATCATGTTCGTCGATCTTACGAGACGGCGTCGCTGGAAGATTTCATTACGAGGATCGAAACGTGGCTGCTCGAAATCGCAGCCACGGGTGACGTCAAAGTATTTCATGCGTCAAAAGTTTGAGGCGTGAGCGCCCACAAGAACGCTGCAAATATGTCGCGTGCGTGCAACGTATCGCGCGACTGAATCTCATCATGGTGCCCCCTCGCTGCAATCGTCGAGGGCCCAATCCTTATCCATGATCATCACCACTCGCTCCGGTGGGTGGTATATTTATTTACCATGTCGATATCGAACTTGACAATCGCGGAATGCAAAAACAACCGAGGTTTCTCGGCTTCGCGTTGGTTCAAATTCGTAGGCGCACAAGAGGTTTTCCCTATTCGATACATCGCGGAAAGGATAGAAAATCGCGTGTGAGTATTTTCCGGTGACGGATGATCGTTGCCCGAAATTGCTCCTTTGGAGATGTCCGCCATGAATAAGCTTCAAATCAAGTGGTTGGCTTTGGGAGCCGTCAGCGCGCTCGCATTCGTTGGATGCGTTGCGCAAGAAGGCGATGAAAGCGTCAATGGTGATGTCGGGGGGGCGGATGTTGCATTGGATCCGATGGCCGGCGAAGTGTCCGTCAAGATAGCGATCGACAAAACAAACGTGAATTCGACGGAACGCGTCATGGTCAAGGTTACGCTCACGAATGATTCGGACCACGCAGTTCGAATCTTGTCGTGGTACGCACCGGCGGGGGAACTCGAAGAGGATGTTTTCGCCGTGACGCGTGGCGCTGAAGACGTTGAATTCGTCGGACCGCATTACAAGCGTCCGGCGCCCGTAGCCGATGACTTCGTCGTTCTCGATGCGGGCAAGAGCGTCACACGTGATGTGGACCTTTCGGATTTTTACGATTTCTCGAAAGGGACCGATTACAAAATCAAATACAACAGCAGCTTTCTCCGTGATGGGGCGAAAGAAATC
>JANORL010001411.1:0-21094 GCA_031415295.1 Polyangiaceae bacterium
GCGCTGAAAGCGCCCTTCGCCCCTTCGCCTCGAACGCCCTAAATGTTCAACCAGGGTACCGAAGGTGGGAGTCGAACCCACAAGCCCGAGGACGGCGGATTTTGAATCCGCTGCGTTTGCCATTCCGCCACTTCGGCTCAATTCGAGAGCGCGCAGACTAGCGCACTTCAAGACCCATCTGCAACGTGATCCTTCACGAAGTTCTTCACTTCGTCTCAGAACGCCAAACGACCGCATTCCAAACGCCTTTCGCATGCTATATCGCACGCGTTCTCAGCGCCGAGGTCTGCATGAGCAAGTCAAAAGTCGCGATTTTACGGACGTCCCCCGCCACGGTCCTCGATGACTACCACCGTTTGATGAATTTGGCGGGCTACCAAGATGTGATCGCCAAGGACGCCGATACGGCGCTCAAAGTGAACATCTCCTGGCACTTCTTCTTTCCCGGTTCGTCCACTGTGCCGTGGCAGCTCGACGGTGTCATCCGCGCGATGTTGAAAGACGGCTACGACAAACAGCTCGTCCACGCGTGTCACAACCGCACGGTGGTGATCGATGCGCATCTTGGCGAACGCGAGAACAAGCAGATCGACGTCGTGAACGCGCATGGCCTACGCAACGTGCATCTTTACGAAGGTGAAGAATGGATTGACGTTCGCGATGCCGTTGGTGACTTGACGAAAAAGTTCACGTGCTTGAACGAGGTGTACCCGAAGGGATTCAGCATTCCCAAAAGGTTCATCGGGGAAAACATCATCCATTTGCCCACGATCAAGACCCACATCTTCACGACGACGACCGGCGCAATGAAGAACGCGTTCGGTGGTTTGCTCAACGAGCATCGTCACTGGACGCATCCGGTCATTCACAAGACGTTGGTCGACTTGCTCATGATCCAAAAGAAGATCCACCGCGGTGTTTTTGCCGTGATGGATGGCACCTTCGCCGGTGATGGACCGGGGCCACGCTGCATGATTCCGCATGTCAAAAACGTCATCTTGGCATCGTCCGATCAAGTCGCGATCGACGCTGTTGCTGCCAAACTCATGGGCTTCGATCCCATGGCGGACCTCGAGTTCGTGCGTCTCGCCCACGACCTGGGTCTCGGATGTGGCGACGTACGGGACATTGAAATCGTAGGCGACGTTGATGCTGCAAAAGAAAATTGGAACTTCCAAGGTCCCTTCAAAGAGATGACTTTTGCCTCGCGGCAACAGCACAAAATTTACTGGGGCCCGCTGAAGGGGCCCATCGAGTGGTCCTTGAAGACGTGGCTCGCGCCTTGGGCGTACGTGGCATCCGTCGCGTACCACGACATGTTTTGGTATCCGATGTACGCGCAGAAAAACGTGCAATCGGTGCTTGCTAGCGAATGGGGTCGACTCTTCGCCAATTGGGGTAACGTGTCCGCCGACCCTGAAGGGCATGGCTTTCCGGATGTTGGCGCAGTCAGTCCTGAGCTCGTGCGTATCGGCCTAAAGCACTTCATTGAAGGCTTCCGGCTCATGGGCATGGCGATAGCCGAGTCTCCCGAAATCAAGCATCGGCAGATGCGAAAAGATCGCGACGCGCGCTCGCATCAATCCTCGAAATAAACCTAGCAAAACAAACGGTTTGTCGCCGCGTGCCCCTCGATCGGTCGACGATCGTTTGGAGCCTGTCGGGACAAACCATTACGGTTTTGGATCGGTATCGTCCTTCGAATTTGGTCGATCGGCGTCTGGTGCAATGGTCAACGGATCGGTTGAAAACTTCGGCACAGTCTTGGCAGAAACGGCGGGATCGTCAGCCGTCGTCTCCAAGGCTTTCTGTGGAATCTCGTCGGGAATTTCACCATCGTGGGTGATGATGGTGTCGGAGCTTTTCGCGGTGGAATTATTGGACGACGACACAGACAGCTCGCCGCTGCCATCCAGTTGCTTCGAAGGGGCTTCGGTTCCGATGCGACGCACAACTTCATGTGCCTGAAAAGTGAACGAATCGACGGCGACGTTGCACCCCGTGCATTCGAATGCCTCATTGACGGCATGGAAAGTCATGTCGTCAATGAGGATTTGGTTCCTCTTTGCGGCATGTTCGAGCGTCGCGGCATCGCGAGGCACGTCACCGAGTATCGTATGGTCGAGGCGTCCATACGCTTTTGAGCCGATTTCGCCCGATGCAACATTTCCCGTCGTAATGCCAATGCGAACACCGAGCGCAAACGGGGAATCTTTGCCGGCCCGCACGGCGAGCGTGCGGAGCTGTGTTCGAATGGTGAGGCATGCATCGACCGCACGGGAGGCGTGATTCTCGCCTTGAAAAATCACGAGGACCGCATCGCCCACGAATTTTTCGATGACTCCGCCACGTCCGGTCACTGCAGGGACGATGACTTCGAAGTTTGCATTGAGCGACCGCACCAAATCTTCGACGTTTTCCGGCGTGACTTTGAGGCGCCCGCGGGCGATGTCGATATACGCTACCGTGGCCCTGCCGGTCGTCACGGGAACGAAAAGCGCCTTTGCATGCATACGATCGACGAGGTACGGACTGACAAACATGCGCAAAAGATTGTTTTCTTCGAATGATTGCGCATTTTTCTTTAATTCGAGAACGTGCTTGAGCGTTTTTTCGATGGTGACTTCGAGGTCCTTGAAGTCGATCGGTTTTACGACGAAATCGAATGCGCCTCGGTTCATTGCCGTGCGAATGTTTCCCATATCGCCATAAGCTGAAACGACAATGGTTCGCGCGTGTGGATTCACTTCGCCGATATGGGACAGAAACGTGAGCCCATCCATGCCGGGCATGTTGATATCGGTCATGATGACGTCGATGTCGCCGTGTTTGCGCAGTTTTTCCAAAGCATTCAAACCGTCAGAAGCAAACACGAAATCGTACAGCTTTTTTTTGATTTGCTGCCGAAATCGTTGCATTACCAACAACTCGACGTCCGGCTCGTCATCCACGACGAGAATTTTAGCCTTGCCTCGTTCCCGATGTTCGGTGAGCGCGGTGAAAGCGCCATAGAAGTCTCGGGCATGCTTGAATCGTTTGTCCGGATCTTTCGCTAATGCCTGCTCGAAAAACTTGTCCACTTCGGGCGAAAGTTCGGAGGTAACGGTCGAAGGTGGCGTGAACGGATCGGTGCAAATCCGCACCATCAACATGCCCAGCCATTGCCCTGCAAATGGATTCAAGCCCGTGAGCGCTCGGTAAGCAACGACCGCGAGCGACCAAAGGTCACTGCGATGGTCCACCATGCCACCACGAATTTGCTCCGGGCTCATGTAAAGCGGCGTGCCCACAATGGTTCCCGCAGCTGTCTGGCCCATTCCATCATCGTCCGAATCGATGTTCGGTTCGGCCAACATGGATACGACACCGAAATCGAGAATCTTGACGACTTCGCCGGTATCACCTTGCGAAAGAAAGATGTTCGCGGGTTTGAAGTCGCGATGCACGATCCCATGCTTATGCGCTGACGACAGCCCCACTCCCGCTTGTTTCACGATGGAAGCAACCACTCCGAGCGGCAGACGACCATCGCGTTCGAGTCGGTTGTCGAGGTCTTCGCCTTCTAAGAGTTCCATCACGATAAACGGCGAATCATCTTTATCGATGCCGTAATCATAAATCTGCACAACATGCGGATTCTTAAGTTGTGCGATTGCTTTCGCTTCACGGTCGAAGCGTAAACGCGCCATGTTCGACGCCATGTGGTCGTGCATCATCAATTTGACGGCCACTCGACGGCGCAAATGCTGGTCGACGGCCTCCCAGATGAAGCCCATGGCGCCGCGTCCAATTTGTTGCACCAGTTCGTACCTGTCGGCAACGACGCGGTTCTGCATGGTAATCCCTGGCATCCTACAGATTGCTTCTTCGTTCGTCAACGCTGCCGGTGCCTGTTTTGCTTGTCGTCATCGCGCCGACGTCCACGGGTTCGCCTTGGTGCTACGGTCTCGCCCGTGCCGGTCCTCGTTGCGCAAGACATCACCAAATCGTATGGGCAAAAAACCATCCTCGATCGCGTCGCTTTGTCGATCCACAGTGGCGAACGCGTAGGGTTGGTCGGGTCGAACGGCAGCGGCAAGAGCACCTTGGCGCGAATTCTTGCGGGGCTCGAAGCGCCCGACACAGGTTCCGTCGCCGTGCGTCGCGAAGCGTCCGTCGCGTACCTCGCCCAAGAACCTACGCTCGATCCAGACTTGTCTGCGCGCGCGCTCGTCACCGAAGGACTTGGCCCGTGGTTCCTGGCCAAGACAAACCACGATACTTTGTCCGCGCGAATCGGCGCCGGAGAAACGCTCTCGGACAAACTCCTCGCCGAACAGGCCGAAGCCGCGGCCCAGATCGAACGCCTCGGCGGCTGGGATCTCATGCACCGCGTCGAAGAGATCCTTGGTCACCTCGGTATCGAACACCTCGACGCCCCCGCTCGTGAACTGTCTGGTGGGGACAAACGACGCGTGGCACTTGGCCGAATTCTCGTCGCTCCGCCCACTCTGCTCATCCTCGACGAACCCTCCAACCACTTGGACGTCGAGACGATTGCTTGGCTCGAAAAGTACTTGGTCGAAGAGTTCGACGGCGCATTACTCGTCGTGACTCACGACCGTTATCTTCTCGATCGCATCGTCGACCGCACGGTCGAACTTCATCGCGGCGCAGTGCACTCGTACGACGGCGGATACGAGACATATCTCGAAGCCAAAGCCGAACGATTGGCCGTCGAAGCACGTACTGAGCAAAACCGCCAGAACTTTCTCCGTGGGGAACTCGACTGGCTGCGCCGACAACCCAAAGCGCGCTCAACCAAACAAAAAGCGCGGATCCAGAGAGCGGAAGCCACCCGAGATGCCCGTCCGCAACGAGCAGAACGGACCGCCCGGCTGGTCACTGAAGCATCCATCACCGGAAAAATGCTCGTCGAGCTACGTGACGTTTCTGTGGACGTGGGGGGTCGGAGGCTCGTGCGAGACCTCGACCTCACCATTCTTGCGGGTGAACGTATTGGGATCGTGGGGCGTAATGGTACCGGTAAAACCACTTTGCTCCGCACGATTCTCGGCGAAATGATTCCTTCTTGCGGCGAGGTCGTTCTCGGCAAAAATACGAAAATCGGCTACTTCGACCAGCATCGCAGTAACCTCGACGAAGACGCTTCGGTTTACGACAACATCGCGGCGAGCGGGAACAAGATCGAGCTTGGGGGACAACCCATCGAAGTGCGCTCATTTCTCGAACATTTCGCATTCGATCCGCATGCACAGCGGCAACCCGTGCGTTCTTTGTCGGGGGGAGAGCGAGCGCGTGTAGCGCTGGCCAAAATGCTCGCGGACAAACACGGACTGCTCATTTTGGACGAACCCACGAACGACCTCGATTTGGCGACGCTTTCAGCTCTCGAAGAAATGCTCATCGATTTTGGCGGCAGTGCACTTGTCGTCACCCACGACCGTTGGTTTCTCGACCGTGTTGCGACATCGCTGCTCGTGTTCGAAGGCGACGGGCGCGTTGTGCGATATGCCGGGGGCTATTCCGATTACCTTCAACAGCGGGCAGCGGCCGATGCCGCGCGCGAAGACGCGGTTCGAGCCGCAGCCATCGAAGCTAAATCGATTCAGAAAGACAAACCCGCGGCGAAGAACACGAAAACCAAAGGACTCACGTGGGCCGAACAACGCGAATTCGAAACGATTCTTGATCGCGTCGACGCTGCGGAACGTGAAGTTGGCGATTGCGAAAAAATACTCGCAGACCCAGGGCTTTATGCGTCACGGGCCAGCGAAGTGCCCACATTGATGCGAAAACTCGACGAAGCAAAAGCACGCACCGCCGCATTGATGAGTCGTTGGGAAGAGCTCGAGCAGAAGCAAGCGGGCGGGTAGACGGGTTAACGGGGTTTTACCCCGCACCCCACGAGGGGCTCCGCGCCCCTCGCCCCGCGCATGGGGAAATGCCCCTTGACCCGTACATGGATCGACCGCGATGCGGTCGATCCACAATGGATTGAGGGTAAGAGCGGGATTTATTTCACTTCGCGATCGCTGGAGACTGACCGCTGGAAATACGCTCGGCACGATGTACCAAACTCACGAATTCCTGCTGTTCCGCTCGCGAATCGGCTGCTTGATCGGCAATCTTGGCAATGTCTTTTAATGGCCAGTCGCGAGCATGCGGGCTTTGACGCAAAACTTCAGCAAACGCAGCTACCGTGGTCGCGAATCGGAAATCACGAGGTGCCCCGTCAAACGATGCCCCAATGGCTGCCGCTTCCATCGGGAACGCACTTTCCGACGCAGTCTCGCCACCTATCGCAGGTTTGTGACGGAGACGCAAAACGAGCGGCGAAGACGCGGTATTTTTGAGCACGACGTCGTATACGGCCGTGACGCTGTGACCATTGCCGATTTCACCCGCGTCGACCTTGTCGTTTCGGAAATCCTTGTCCGCCACGTCGCGATTTTCGTATCCAATGAGGCGATACTGCTGCACGACCTTCGGATCGAATTCCACTTGAATTTTTACGTCGCGCGCAATGACTTCGAGCATTCCCGAAAGTTGGTCTTGGAAAACGCGTTTGGCTTGGACTTCGCTATCGATGTAGGCATAGTTTCCGTCACCTTTGTCCGCCAGTTGCTCCATCATGGTGTCCTTGTAATTGCCCGAGCCAAACCCGACGGTGGACAGCGTAATGCCTTTTTCCTTGTAGCGACCAATCATCGCCAGAATCTCAGTATGCGACGTTCTACCCACATTCGCATCGCCGTCCGAAAGTACGATGACCCGATTGACGTGACCTTTGACCTGCGTCCGCTCAGCCAATTTGTATGCCAATTCAATGCCGCTCGCCATGGCCGTCGAACCAGATGCGGTCAAGTCTTCGATCGCCGCAAGAATCTTGTCCTTGTTATCGATTCCCGTCGGTGCCAACACTTCGCGCACGCTTCCCGCATACGTGCAAAGCGCCACAGTATCGCCTTTTTGCAGCGAATTCGTGAGCATCTTCAAGCTTGTTTTGGTCAACCCCATTTTATCGACTGCTTGCATGGAGCCGCTCGTGTCGACCAGATACACGAGGTGTACGGGTTTACGTTCGCTCGCCGGAATGCTTTTGCCTTTGACACCAATACGAACCAAGTGGTGACCTTTGGTAAACGGTGACGGTGCCGCTGCAAAATGCACCGCAAACGGACCTTTCGTCGGCGCCGCGTACGAATAATCGAAATAGTTCAGGAATTCTTCGGCACGAACCGAGGAAAATGGCGGGAGCGTTCCTTCCATGAGCTTGCGGCGCGAAATCGAATACGAGGCGGTATCGACGTCGATCGCGAACGTGGAAAACCGATCCTTCGCCGGGTCCACGACTGGATTGATACCATAGTCACGAAAATCCTCCGTGCCTTTGGGCTCAGTTGGCGCAACGGCAATCGAAGAAGGCGGTGGAGGTGGCGGTAGGGGTGATGGAACCAAAACGGCAACTTTTGCTTCACCTTTTTTGCCAGGTTGCGGCTTTTGCGGTTGCGCCATTGTCGCTGCCGCCACAGGTACCGACCCCGTAGGCGATTGCATTTGCACAGGCGGCGGAGGAGCTGGGGGGGCCATTTCGGCTTCACGATCTTGTACAATCACGCCGGAGGCTTTGGCATCCATCGGGACGCCACCGGGGTCGTTATCGGCTGTCGACCTGACGGCTGTATTGCCCATTCGAGGATCTTCAACGGCATGACCAGGCGTATTGGTGCTGCATGCATAAAGCGATTGGCAAAGAGCGGTGAGTGAGACGATGGTGATGGCGGTACGCGAACGCAACATGATGAAGATCCCTCCGTGTTCGGTGGAGGAAACGTGGCGCCTCGAAGAACCTTACAGCGAGATCTTTTTGGTGCCAAGCCCGGTGATTTCCACGCTCGCTTCGCGAGCGCAAGCGCCCGCTGCGCGAGTCCAGTCACGATGGGGGGCTCCGCAGGCGGCTCTTTGAGTCTTTTGGAGCTTCGCCCCAAAAGACGAGCCGACGGCGGTGTGCCCTTATGCATACCCCCCGTCCCCGAAGGAGAAAAGTGTGTGGCGCGGCGTCCTGCACCTACCTTGTTACACGGCCTTTTCAATCCTCGACATTGCATCGGCAAACCGGAGCAATCCTTCACCCCAGCCACCGAGAATGTACGTGCGGTCGTAAAACTCGGGCACCAGCGTGTCCTTGTAACCCGCGATCTGCACCAAGAACACTTTTACCTTGGGGTTTACCCGTTTGCGGTATGCCGATACGAGTTTCGCCACATCGATGTGCTTTCCATCGTTTCCCCAGCCATACTCACGGTAACTCTTCGGGTTCGTCCCGTAAAGCCCACCATGACCCGCTTGCATGTCCGACAGGACAAAGATCGAATCCCAATGCTCCCGGTTACGAATCGCGCGATCCAAAAAGATCCAGATCCCGTTTTCCGTCCCGAGCCCAATGTTTTTCGCCAAAAACTCGGCGTGCTTCAATTGGTCGAAAATCGACGCATTTTTACGCACCGGCATCGTTTCGAGCGAATCACCGAAAACACCAAGATACCCCTCGTCCGCTCGCATTCCTGCCAGAATTCCCGTTAGGTTTCCAATCGTCGATACTTTCATCGTGCCCATCGACGACGTCGTCGTTCCTTGTGCCGAACCGCTGTTGTCCGCCAGCACCATGACGCGCCCCGACAAACGCGGCTGTTCACCCAGCGACTTCGTCAGGCATAGTTCAATCGCATCGAGCACCACGGGCGGCGCTTTTTCCTCGACCGCCTTGTACGCCGAATAATATCGAAACGGCAATTGTTTACCCGCTTCGGCGTGATGAACGAGGCGCTTGACGATTTCCTCTCCCTTGATACCCGCCTCGAGCATATTACGAATGTTGCGTAACATTGCCATGTGTCCCATGACGTTCATCGCTTTACGCCATGCGGTTCGATTCGATCCACGCGCGCTGATGATCGCTTCCCACGTGCGCCCCGTCGTTTTCGCTTCACCCTTGGCGAGTTTGTCCACGGCTGCGCTCTTCGGGTGAACCAGATTCACGACGTCCACGGTTTTTGCAGATCGATCTTCCAATCGATACTTTGACAACGCGTAATCGTCGAAATGTTCGAGCGCCTCACGCCAAGCTTTCTTCAGCGCATTCGGAATGGGTTTTCCATAACGAAATATTTGGTACGCTAAACCAACCGCCGGTTCATCTGCGCGACGAATGACCGATCGCGCATATCGACGCACGATTCCTGTTCCTTTTACCGCCACATGGTTTGCCGCGCGCACCAGAATTACTTGCGGCGTCACGCGAATATGCTCTTCATTACGCAAACGTACCGCTTCCTTCAACGTCGCTTCCGCATCAAAAGCGAGCGCTTCGTCAATCGTGTTTTCTAAAAGTGCAGCCGGCGACAAACCACGCCACGCCTGCGGATCGACCGCATCGAGCGTCTTGCGTAAGTGTTTGCGTTGCTCTTCGGACAAACTCGTCGGATGCACGGTCCGCGCCGGACGCGCGTTCTTTTCATCCGTCGGTTGATAATACATCGGCTCGCCGAAGAAACACGTGGACGCGGCCAAACGCAAGCGCGTAATGGGTGACGAAACGTCGTACGAAATTCCGGCCATGTAATTGAGGTGGCCTTCGGCCGGCGGAACGACTTGATCGGATTGACTGGTGCGAACTTTGTCCAGAAAACTGAAGAATGCCATGACGAACCTACACGATTCCCCGCGCTACAACGGCGCGCGGCGTGGAAAACACCCGAGGAGCCCAGGAGAACCATTGGATGGCGGGGGGTTTCATTCGATTGAAGTAACCGCCACCCTCACTACCCGGGGCTCGGGGGAACGTTCAGCCATTCGACCGATCGTTCGTGAAGGCGTCATTGCAGGGGTCGTGCCAAGAGCGTGTTGTACAGGCTGCTGCGCGGCGCGATGCGTCGGTCGGACTTACTCAGCGTACGATGTACGCTTCCGTCGTCCTCCCTAGCATCACACCGCTCGCAACGCCCGTACAACACGCTCAAAGGAAGCGGCACGTCTTGCGGGATGAGAGTGTGAATTAGGAACGCGCGTTGCCAACACGCGGACCGCGGTTCACATGTGTTTATCCCAGAGAATAAAAACTCTATCTAGCCGGATAAGGGTTACTTCTTGTCCCAGTCGTCGATGCCGCCCATGTTCGTGACTTGGGTATATCCAGCGGACGTGAGCATTGTTTTCGCGCGTCCTGCTCGACCACCGGCCTGACAATACACAACGATCGGTTTTGTCTTGTCACCCGACGTGAGCTTTTCGATTTCGGACATCTGCGCATTCAGGGTGTCGACGGGAATGTTCACCGACTTGTCCAGATGCCGGCCGGAATATTCTTCCACGCTTCGCATATCGAGGAGCACGGCGCCTTCGCCCACGAGTTTTCGTGCCAGAGCTGGATCTCGATCTGGCAAACCCGGAGCTTGATTCGCGTTGGCCGCGATTGGTTTGGGCGGACTGTCTTGCGAGCAACCCACAAGCGCAAAAGCAACGACGACGAGCGACACGATAAAGGCAAGAAAGAGAGCGCGATTCATATCCATGGATCCTCGACAGCGAGATGCTGGACCATGGGTACCATGCAATGAACTGGTTGTCATTGGAGTTGTCGATCGAGGGTCGTGCGCAGTTCTCCTCCTCGTGACAAGGACAGTATCTAGCTGCTAAAAAATTCGATTGCCATTCAAGTCGCAGCCGGGTTCTCCGGGCAAACAACTGCCTGTTTTCGTCGGGGGCTTGGCCGGTATCATCACGCCACTTACCGGCTTGTGTACGGTGGAAGTGGACGCTGGTTGTGCCGCTGCCGCCGCCGCGGCTGCATCCTTCGATTGTTGAAGCAAATTTTCGGCTTGTGAAATGCGTTTCTGATTTGCCGCAACTTGTCCTTCGAGCCGCCGCGTTTCTTCGAATTGCGTATTGATGTTTGCTGCTTGCGCGGCAACACGCGCATCGTGCTCTGGTTTTATTTTTCCGAAGTACAACCCAAGAATACCAGCAACCACCAAAACACCCGCCGATGCGCCCATCCAAATGGCCCGCTCGAGTTTCTTCTTCTTTTCGTCTTCCCGCAATGCTTCGAGCGCCAATGCATGCTCCTGTGCCCGCACCTGCAATTCAATCTGCGCCTGCTTCTCCGCTTCAATCCGCGCCCGTTCGATTGCCGCGAGCCGTATCGCATCGATTCGCGCTGCTTCCTCACGTAACGCCGACTCTTCGCGAATCTTCTGCATCCGTTCTTCGTGCGCCTTACGTGCCAGTTCTTCCTTCGCTTGCCGGGCCGCCTCCATTTGCACCCGCTCGTCCTCAGCTGCCTTTCGCGCGGTATCTTCCTGCTCTTCGAGCACGCGCGTTTCGTAGTCATTCATGAGCTGATTGATTGAACACAAAACGGAATTGTCGTGCGTCGTGGGCATGGGAAATCCCTTCCTCCGCGCAATGCGGTGGTGCGACGGCGATTCGGCTGCGGTGAAATCACGCAGTGACTGGCCCGTCGAAGTTTCCGACAACCGAGACGCTGAAAAATTTGGTCCAGAGTGAAGAAATGTTCCAGGACTGGAACAGCGCCCAAGATCAGACCACCAATTGGATGCTACTTCACGTTCGGATCGTAAGGGGCGGAATCAACTCCATCGAGCGCTCCGTCGCCATCGAAGTCGGCGATGGGTGGGGCGGTGATTTCGATACGTGCGGTGCCGGTCAATGCGGTGGAGAAAAAGGTGACGAGGGCTGCGGAATGTTCGCGAATGGGCATTTCCAAGTCAAACGCTTTGTCGAGCAACGGAAAGCGAACTTCGCTGGAGGATGGCGGATTGGGCTGGTATTTGCGTTGATCGTAGCGGTTGTATCCCAATGCGTGATCCGCGGGTGAATATTGCACTGCGGCTGCGGTATGGGATCCTCGATTGCCACTCACGGGAGCGGAGACGTTCGTCAAGCCGGGAACATCGATCAGGTTTGGCGTGGCCAAATCGATACCCATGGCGCGCATCAGAGCAATGGTGGCGATGTTTGGCAAAACTTCGTCGTTCAGCGCGTAGGTGATCATGACGTCTGGTGTTTCGCGTTGATTGAGTGAATTTTGCAGAAGGTGGGGAGCGTAAGCGATCGGATCGCCGCTTTCCGTAATGGAACTCAAGAGGTTCGCAATGGGATGGTATTCATCCAATACCTCGTCGCCTTGAATTCCGAATGTTCCTTTCGCCACCGTACCCACGAGCCCTGATACTTCGGCTGAGTTTGTCGTGATGAGTTGAATGAAATTTGCGCCGGGCACTTGCAATGCCGCGGCTCTGATTTCCGGTTCGAGCGCGATGGCCATCGAACCCATGATACCTCCGAGCGACCCACCGTTCCAATAGATATGCGCTCCGTCGAGTTTTGGGGTTTGTCCGCCGGCGGCATTGGCCAAAACGGACAAGTCGAGTTTGCTGCTTTGCACGAGTCGCACGAGGCTCATTTGGTCCAAAATAGTTTGCCGGAAGTTATCACGAACTTCGACGAAGTCCTCGAAGCCAGCAAAGAACGATATCGCAAAGGGATATTCGTCCGGAATGCCATCCGGACCGGCGTACGTGCCATTAAAGTTATTTTTCTTGTCTGGGATATTAGCGCGCGATCCATGCAACACGTCGTCGATGCCAATCATTGCGAATCCAGCGCGGGCGAGTTCATTAGCTAAAGACAGCATGCTTCCGCGATTGTTCGACAAACCGTGACCGTTGATGATGACGGGATATCCGTCTGCCGGCATGGCTGATTTCGGAATGACGATGGTCACGGGAATTTTGGCCATGGGGTCGGCAACCAAGAAGGCGCCCGAAATATCTCGCTCGATGTGCTGCGATTGCCCATTTTTGAACGATGCCGCGACAAAAGCTCCAGAAGCGACAACCGATATGGCGTTGTGGGCTATGCCTCCCGCATTGTCTCCACCCGGCCACTCCACACCGTTTTCATCGACTTCGGGTTTGCCTAACCAATCGTCGATGGAAGGCATCGATGCCACGCCAAACGTGGCGGCGGTGTACGGCGCGGCATTGACCTTGTCGAAAAATGCTGTCGGTTCTGGCTCTTCACGCAAACGCGTACGAAGCAGCGGCATTTCTTCGGCTAGACGCGACGTTGTAAAAACAGCCAGGCTGGCAATGCGACCCATACCGTCGACGGCTTGGGCTTTCATTATTTCGGTAATGGCATCTCCATAAAGTTTTTCCGCTGCGGTCAGCCGTTCGTTCGCTAGGAGTCCTCGAATGCGGACGATTTCGGGAGCTGCTCCAAGGCGTCTTCCGTCGGTCGTGTGCACCGCATCGGTCACGACGATTGCGTGACGAAAACCCATGGGCAGCACGATACCCGGCACGGGAATGACGGAAAGGCACTCGAGGGACGGCAAGTATTTGGCCATCGCTGGGTAACGCCGGCCGCGATTTGGTGAATTGGGGTCGACATCGATGAAAAACGCCGCTGCCGATGGTTCGTTTTCGGTCGTGTTTTCGTGCGGGAGTGAAGCCTCGTCCACCGGGTCTGGAAGGAAAAACAGACCACCGGAGGCGCGAGCAAAACCATCGAGCGAGGACAAACCCGCCTGAATGGCAGCGCTTGTTGCCGATACACGTGCCAAGTTCGGAACTTCCCCGACTTGTCCATCCACGCCGAGATACAAATCGCTGGGCCAAGGAATGTCGCCGAAGGGCGTTTGTCCCACCGAAACGGCGTGAAACGGTACGACGGCAATGTCGTTCATCGGTGGATCCGAACCACAACCAACGAGTGCGGAAATGAGGAGCAAAAGGGGAATTTTTCTTCCAAGCATCGGGATGCCTCACTTTCTTGTGGCGCCAGAAGCATACTCGCCGTCATCGTTGAGCTGGGACATTTCACGAAGCCGTCGCGCGCTTGTGTCCGCGCGATGGTGCGGCGAGTAAACTCACTCTATCCTCCACGCAACTGTTCGTGCTATACGCGCCGTATGGCACAAGTTCACGGTGGAAGGCTCGTCTCCAAAGCGCTCGCGCGGCACGGAATCACGCATCTATTCACGCTTTGTGGTGGGCACATTCAAGCAATCTACGACGGCTGCCTCGATGATGGCATCCGTGTTGTCGATGTCCGGCACGAGCAAACGGCGGGACACGCTGCTGATGCGTATGCACGCGTCACGGGCAGACCAGGCGTCTGCGCAGTGACGGCGGGGCCAGGCGTTACCGACGTCGTCACTGCCGTCGCCAATGCGCAACGAGCGGGTGTACCGATGATCGTCATCGGCGGCGCGGGTCCGCGCATTCTGGCGGATATGGGATCGCTGCAAGATATGAATCATGTCGAGCTGATGCGGCCCATTACGAAATGGAGCGTTTCCGTTCCTTCGACCGACCGCATTGCTGAATACATCGATTCCGCATTCCGCATATCGCAAGCCAACGTTCCTGGTCCAGTTTTTCTCGAAATGCCACTAGATCTGCTCATGAATTTCGGCGACGACGCGCCTCCGGCCACTGGACCTTTTGCCGAAACACCGCGCCCCGGTGGCGATCCAAGGTCGATCGCGCGTGCCGCAGAAATGCTGCAACAAGCCGAAAGGCCCATGTTTATCGTAGGAAGTCAACTTCGTTGGTCCGCTCGTCGCGAAGTGCTCCGCGAATTTGCGGATGCCATCGACGGCGCCTATTACTTGAATGGCATGGCTCGCGGAGGACTTCCGCATGCGCATCCGAACTTTTTCGCACGTTCGCGTCGTGTGGCGCTTGGACAATCGGATTTGTGTCTTGTTTTCGGAACGCCTTTCGACTTCCGACTCGAATATGGTAGGGCCATCAATCCTGGCGCCAAGGTCGTGCAAATCGACCTCGATGGTTCGGAAATGGGTCGCAACCGTAAAGTCGATGTCGCTATTCATGGCGATAGCGGCCTCGTGCTCGAACAACTTTTGGCCCAAGTCAAAGAGAAGCGTTCGCCTGGCTGGGTCGCATCAATGCGCGTGGCGGAAGAAAAGTCGCGCGCCAAGATGTTATCGGAAATCACGGCGACGAGCGATCCCCCCAATCCACTGCGCGTATGTGACGAAATTGGCAAACGCCTGGGTAAAAACGACATCGTCATTGGCGACGGTGGCGATTTCGTAGCCACTGCGGCCAACGTCATCAAACTCGAATGGCCGCAAATGTGGATGGATCCGGGACCGCTCGGAACGCTGGGTGTTGGTCCGGGTTATGCCATGGCTGCCAAACTTGCTCGACCCGATGCGCGTGTGGTTCTGATTTATGGGGACGGGTCGTTCGGCTTTAATGCGCTCGAATTCGAGGCGATGGTACGACAAGGAATTCCGGTCATCTCCATCATCGGTAATGACGCTGCGTGGATGCAAATTCGACGCGGTCAGGTCGATCTTTATGGTCGCGAACGATCTCCCGCGACGTCACTCGATTACACGCATTACGAAAAAGTCGTCGAAGCCGTTGGAGGTGTTGGGTATTGGGTCGAGCGTGTCGAAGATTTGGGCCCGGCACTCGATGCCGCATTTGCCGCCGACAAACCTTCGTGTGTCAACGTGAAAATCGCCACCAGCGATTTCCGCAAAGGCGCCATCAGCGTTTGATCGGTGCACTGTGGAATTACGTTTCTGTAATCCCGAACTCGCGAGCCTCGACGATCTCGATACGGAAATTCTCGCGTGCGCTGTGTGGACGGACATTCGTCCGCTACACGGCATCGCGGGGCTTTGCGATTGGCGCCTCGCCGGTGGTTTGTCCATGCTCTTGCGTAGCGCATTCGTCACGGGCAAACCTGGCGAAGTTGTCATGGTCCCGGGTAAGCCTCGCCTTACATTCGACAAATTGCTGTTTTTCGGTGCAGGCGCGCGAAGCGAGTTCGGTGAAGAACCGTTTCGACGCACCGTCCGGCATATGCTCGAAGTCATGGACGGACTGGCCGCACGCGTGGCCATCGTCGAATTGCCTGGTCGTCCAGACGAACTCATTTCGGCAGAACGAGCAGCAGACATTTTGCTCGCCAGCGCCGGACGCAAACGCGAACACGACGTATGGACGCTCGTCGAAGGCCCCGACGGGCGCAAACGCATCACGCAGCACATGATCGAAGAACGACGCCGCGTCCGCCGCGTCATTTAGAAGAAAACGTGAATGGGGTTTCACCCCATACCCACAACAAGCGAGAACGAGGGGCTCCGCGCCCCTCGACCCGCGCAAGGGGCAGAGGCCCCTTGACCCGTGTATTGGTTCGTCCGCGATGCGGTCGAACCAACAGGGATTTTATTTTTTGAATGCCCTTGACCCTGGCATTGGTTCGTTCGCGATGCGGTCGAACCAACAGGAGATATATTTAATTTTTATTGGGCCCCGCAGGCTAGCCAGTCGGCAAGTTTTGTTCGTTCTTCGAGCGACGGGTCGTCGGGTCCTGGGGGCATTGAGTCATTTTCGGCCGCGCTACGTACGAAGATACGAGCCTTGTGGCGAATAACTTGCTCCGGCGTGTCGAATATGAATTCCCCCGGAGCACCCTGGCGGTCCGTCGCATTGGAACCATGACACGATTGGCAATACGTGTTCATGAAACCCGCGCCAAAGTTCGTGTAGGTCAACGTCGTGCCCCCAGATGGACACGGGTAATCTTCGATTTCGGTGTAGAAGACACTGCATGCCGTAAAGCAAAAGCCGACGATCAATGTCACGCGGGTCAAAAATCGATGCATGGGCATTCTTTACCACCACTCTCTGCCAAGACGCACGAAATGCAGCTTTGGGAGTTGCTTGATTTCTCGGCGCCGCGACGGGCCCCGCTGTTTGAGCCGCCGAAGGCGGCGAGTTCGGGGTGCCGTGGGTGCCGAGAAATCGAGCAGCTCCCAAAGCACCACACAACCATGAACAAACGAGTGCTAAAAAAGTCGGAAATGGCCATTGACTGCAACGCCGATTTGCCCATACCATGATGGTCCGCTCGAATACGTCAAATAGGCCCCTCGTAATTCTGGCCCGACAGTGAGCGCGAATGTCGATTTTTTGTATACCCTAAAATCGCACCCGACGCCGAACTGCACCCCAGCTCGATGTCGGATACCGCCACCAATGCCTAATAGAACGCCAGCTGGTTCTTCCGCAGCTGCTGCCAGCGATTCTTCGTGTTGATGCACCGCACCTATAAGCACGCGTGGAGCAATTGTTTCTGTAATAGGAAACGTACCCGCAACACCGAGGGACAAGAACGTGAGCATACGCTGATCCACTCGTCCCGCTCCCACACGCACTTCAGCAAATGGCGTAATGATTCCATAGAGCCGCAAACCAAGCCCCAGCGCCCCGTAACCCACCGGATCACCTGTCCAGTTCGAACGCCCTGCCGACGCGCCAAGACCCACGAATAGTTCGCCCCGTGTCCGCATTGGGATAGGGTGTTCTTTGGTTTCCGCGCCGTATGCCAAGTGGGAAAAGGCCAAAGTTATCGCGACGATAAACGTGCTGATGAAATGATCGCGCGTTCTTATTTTTACAACCATCCACGAACTCTACCATGTCGGGACCGTTTTGAACGGCAACCTTCTTGCTCTTGACTCTCGTTTTCGTCTGTGCAATGGTTGAAGCGTTGTGATGGTAGCGCGCTATTTTTGTGTCTTCTTGCTCGGTGGATTCGCGACGTTGCTTTGCGTCGGGTGTTCGGACGAAGTTCGGACATGTTATCCCGACGATTATCGCGTGTGTACGTGCAGCGACGGCCGTCGTGGGTACCAAAAGTGCGCTGAAAACAGCGCAAACTTTGGAACATGTGATTGTTCGCTCGGTTTTCCCGCGGTCGATGGAGGCACATCGAGCGGTTCGTCATCGAGCAGTGGCGGATATCAAAGCGGTATTTGAATCGAGGATTCGCCCATTCGAGCCGTGGCTCTGGGCGTTATTTGTGGGCATTTGTCGCGGCCCTTTGTTTCCGCTCACCGAACAGGACGTAGACGGCGCCAATTTCGCTCGTGCTGTTGAAAAATTCGATTTGGTCGAATGGGCCCCGCATCCACCGGGATATCCTGTATTCATTGCAGCGGCCAAGTGCATTCGTGCTGTTTTTCTGGACGACCCTTCGCGAGCGTTGGCAGCCGTTTCGCTCTTATCGTCCGTCCTTCTCGTGGCCGCCGTTTTTTCGGTATTCGTGCGTGTTTTTGATCGCCCGACAGCACGTCTTACGTCGGTCCTCTTTCTCGCTTCACCTTTGTTGACATTGTTTTCGGTTCGCCCGTTGTCCGATGGTCTGGGAACCGCATTGGCGTGGGCCGTGTTATCGTTGTCGTTACGAGCTCGAGCAGAATCGTCGGACACCGTAGCGGCGGGCGTTTTGGCCCTTGCCGCATTACTTCCGGGTGTTCGCGCGTCGGTATTACCCTTCGTTTTGCCGCCGGTATTATATGCATTATGGACATCCCGTCGAAAATGGCTCGTGTTTGGTGCGGGGTTCGGGACACTTTTGGCGTACATCGTTCCGTATTTGATTTTTGTTGACGTGCTTTTTCTTTTTAGACGAACAATTTCCCATGCACACGGGCATTTTACGGATTACGGTGGGTCGGTTTTTTCGAATTTCGACGCTGTACATCGTTTCGTCGGCCTAGTCCGTGCATTTTGGGCGCATGCGCTGGCTGGCGCGTGGGAGGGCCGTCCGGCGACTACGTTATTCACGGCCGCTGCGCTTTTTGTTTTGATCCCGTTCGTCCGGATAAATTCGCTGGGTCGGCACGAAGCGGGTCGTCTCTTGTTTTGGTCCGGGGGATTATATTTTCTATGGATCGTTTTAGGTCAAAATATCGTCGAACAACCTCGGCACGTATTGCCACTTGTCCCCGCGCTCTTGGGGATCCTCGCATGTACAGCACGCAACGTATTTTATCAAATGGGTGTGTCTTGGTGGAACCATTTGCGCAAGGTGATTCTCGTCGCGGGTGTTGTGGCAGCCTTTTGGGAATCGACACGACTCGGACTGCTTCAGGCGCGTTACCCCGCGCATATCGTCCGCATTGCGCGCTATGTATCGAACGAGCCCGATGCTGCAACGCTCACCGTGGCAACGTGGCGATTTTATCGTTGGATTGGCTGGCGCGCTCCAAACGTGCGCGTCATGAGCGTGGGAAATATCGACGAAGCCCGAGCTCTCGTAAAATCGGCACGCGGCCGCGTCCTCGTCACCAGTGAAGTTCCCGGTGCCGAGCAATTGGATGTCTCCCAGACGGTGCTCCGCGTAAGCGCCGATCCCTTCGTTCGGTACGTCTACGAAGACGTGCGCGTGATGGAAATGCCTGCGGTTCCGTATAATCGCTAAACTGGTTTGCTAATCGCAACTGAAAAGTGGCTGGCACCTTGGCCAAAAGTGGCTGGCACCTTGGCCAAAAGTGGCTGGCAACTTGGCCAAAAGTGGCTGGCACCTTGGCCACCTTGGCAATCGCAACTGAAAAGTGGCTGGCACCTTGGCGGCACCTTGGCGGCTCGCCTTGGCGGCAGGGGTTCAACTGAAAAGTGGCTGGCACCTTGGCGGCTGGCGCCGCGGATAGTGACGTCGTCGGTCGGCAGACCTTCAGCGAGCGGGAGAAAATGAGTAAATGCGTTGCTCGCGTCATCGGCTTTTTCTTGGTTTTGCTGGCGGGATCTGCGGAAGCGGAAGTGGCTTTCTTCTTCGCAGCAGGCATAACGTGCTCTGCGATCGCTGGTTTGAAGGATGCCAGCACTGAATCATGGAGATTGGGACGAGTACAAGAAGAATCGGAAGAGCTCCAGTCAGCCCGTTCTCAACCGTCAGTAGGATTGACGCGCGCGTCAAGTAAAGTCGCTGCAAAATGCACCGAAAGGTGGCCAGCGTCGCGCCGACGAAGTAGGCTTTGAGTCGACCATGCTCAACGCAATTCGTATACGTACGCGCGTCGATTCGGACACCCTGAAAATCCCCGAGCTGCTTCCGCTGATGGGGCATGAAATCGAGGTCATCATCGTCGATGAAGACCCTGCCACCACGCAGAGCAGTTTGCGAACACCACGGCTCGGCACACTTCGTGGGCTGGTTGACGTGCCCGAAGATTTCGATGCCCCCTTGCCAGACGAAGTATTGCGTGCATTCGAGAGCGACACGTGAAACTCCTCCTTGATACGCATGTGCTGCTCTGGTCCGCAGGCGATCCCGATCGGTTGGCGGCGGACGTACGCGTCCAGCTCGAGAATCAGGGCAATGTACGCCTCATCTCGGCTGCCAGCATAACAATGCTCATCACGAGCACCGCGGCGGCAAACAATAACACGACCGCATCGGTAAAACTCCAGCCCGCGTTCATCGAATTGGTTTGTCGCTGCGATTGAGGGCCGCTCGCTATGGGTGCCGATTCAGATTGCGGCGGGGCAGGGGATTCGTCATTCGCCATTTTCGGTCGCGCAGGCACATCCGCTGCCGTCATCACTTCGTCCGCACCACGTGATAATTCAGCCAATGCCACCGCCGCCGGATACTCGAACGTCAATACATTTTTTTCAATATGTAAGGTTTGTCCCACGCGCCAGGGAAAATCCGTTTGTCCAAGCGGACTACCCTCGAGGTTTGCCGTGGTCGAACCCAAATCTTTGACCTGCAACGAATCGCCCTTCACGCCAAACTCGATGTGTCTGCGTGCAGCCGTTTCATCCTCCAAAACCAAATCCACATCGGGCGCTCGTCCCACCACGTAACGCCGCGTCACATCATGCACATCGAGCGATTTTCCCGCATCGGGCCCTTCGGACACCACAATCCGCGGACTGCCGTCTTCGCCTTGCGTCGCGAGCGAGCGCGTAATCAGCCCCAACGCCAACGCTTTGGCCGACGTTGGATTTGCATTGGCAGCCGCTCGAGTGCGTTTCCGAGTTGGCGAAGCGTTTGCTCCTGCGCGCGTGCCGATTCTTCAATCTTTTTCGCCGCGTCGAGGATCTGTTCGCCCTTGTGACTCCAGTTGCGTTGCGACGTGTTGAGGTTGTTGACCATCGCCGAGATCTGCTCGATCGAGCTGGTCATTTGCCTGCCGCCACGTGCTTGCTCTTGGCTGGAACGCTCCACG
>JANORL010001412.1:0-11672 GCA_031415295.1 Polyangiaceae bacterium
TCTCGGCACAAAAGCTGTCGTTATTGCGGGAGGCACCGACGTTCTTCCGAACATGAAACAAGGTCTCGTCGAGCCTGAACATGTCGTGTCGATCGGGGCCCTCGAAGAGTTGCGCGGCATCTCGCTCGAGTCGACAAGTGACGGTGCCGAGCGACTCGTCGTTGGTGCGGGCATGCGTTTGTCCGAGATTACGGACAGCATCATCGTGCGACGTTTGGCACCTGCACTCGCCGAAGCAGCGGGACAAGTTGGCGGACCGCATCATCGATCGATGGGCACGCTTGGAGGCAACGTTTGTCTCGACACGCGCTGTCGTTATTACAACCAGACGTATTTCTGGCGCAAATCGTTAGGATTTTGCTTGAAGAAAGACGGCTCGGTTTGTCATGTCGTACGCGGCGGCCAGAAGTGCGTCGCGGCGGCATCGAACGACACGGCACCGGCACTACTCGCTCTCGAAGCGGACATTCACTTGCTTGGTCCAACGGGTTCGCGCGTCGTTGCCGTGAGTGATTTTTATACGGCCGATGGGATCAAGAACACGGTGCTCGAACCTGGTGAACTCGTTGTTCGCGTATCGATTCCGCGTCGAGCGACGCGACGTAGTGCGTTTGAAAAGCTTCGACGTCGTGGAGCGATCGACTTTCCGCTCTTGTCGGTGGCGACTCGCGTGGACATGTCGGCGCAGGATCCTCAACGTATCGAAGCGGTGGACGTCGTCGTTTCGGCGCTTGGTGCACGTCCGCGTCGTGTGCGTGCTGCGGCAATGGTTCGTCCGGGTACGTCCTTTGAAACGCTTGTCCGAGACGTCTCGCGCGGGGCATTTACGGAATGCAAACCGTTGTCGAACGTTGATGAAGACACCGAATGGCGTCGCGAGATGATTCCGCAGCTTGTTGAGCGATCGTTACGTCGCGTCAACGAAGCCTGACCCCGCTCCGTCAAACTCCTGCTTCGGGACGGATCTCGCATTTCCGATGAACCTTTTCTTGCCCTCTGGCCGTATCAGGACCAAGGTCCTTAGAAGTGCGATTTCTTTCGTTCATGGTTGCTGCTGTGGCGGTGCATTTGCTCATCCCTATAGGCGCGCGGATTGCGCCGCGTTGGGATTCGCTGCTCGTAGCGCGATCGACGGGAATTTCGCAGCGCATGCTCATCGAGATTGAGCCGTTCATCGAGATTCCGACACTTCCGAACGAACAACCGAGGCCGGATCAGCCTCGGGAACTCGCGAAAAATAATATCGTTCAACCTCGAACGAATGTTGATCCGAGTGCGCCACCTTCGCTGAATCCTGATTCGACGGGTGAACTTCCGCCGGACGTCTTGCCTCCGATACCCACGGGATCGACTGCTCCGCCCGATGAATACGGTTCATTGCCTCCGTCGGGGCCGGATCTTGGTGGCATTCCTGGGCTTGGGGCAGGGCCTTTGTGGGCGACGCCGGGCATGATTCCTGAAGCGGGAAAACCGAAGCCTGCACCCACGACGATTGCGGCTGCGCGACCCACGGATCCGAAACTCCCGGGGCGAATTCTCGCGGATACCATGCGCGAAAAGGATCGCCAACTGGGTTTGGATTTGCCTGGTGCGGGCACGATTGCTTCTGTTGTTCGAGAAGCTGTGCGTGGTTCGAACACGCCCGACTTTTCGAAAGCGACATTCGAGGTACGTATTGCTCCGGGTGGTCGCGTGACGAGCGTGAAAGTGTTGAGTTCTTCGGCGGGCGTGATGGGGGATTGGAATGCGGTCGCAAGCGCCGTGTCGGGACGATTGTCGTCGAACAATTTCCCACTTCCCGAATCGTTTGCCGCGGGAGCGATCGTGACGGTCAATGTCGTGTCGCAACTGCAGATGCCGGATGGTTCGGTGAGTGGTCGTCCGAGCCTTGCAAGCGGCGGTGGAAACAACGTGGGCGGAAGCATGACGTTCGACACGGCGAACATCGGTGCCCGACCGAAACGTCTCGTCGCGGCGTTGGCGAGCGCTCGTCCCGCTACGTAAGTCTTTCGAACGATCGTTGCAGAAAGACCAACCGTTTGAGACCAAACGGGCTGTGTTTTATTTCACGAACCCGTCACGATTTGGGGTTAAACGTGCGGGAATTGATGGTCGTGTTTTTCTCGGGCCTCAGGCGGTGATCAGGCGGTGACAATCGTCTCTGGTCGTGCGACCCTCCTAAGTCTCCCGCTCATGGCGAAGGAACGTGTATTTTCACTCGACGCAGTGCGAACCGACGGTTGGTTCGAGCGCATTGGCGACGGGATCGGAAGCTTTCAGGCGCTTTGCGACATCGTCGGCGAAACTTTCTTCGCCTTTTCGATGATCACAGGCGCGCGCATTACTGCGCTGACAGTTGATCGGCGCAATCCGGACAACACGCTCGTTGATTTCGTCATTACCGCCCCTGGTGACGACGATGAGGAGGCGGAAGGCCAAAAGTTGACGTTGGCGGACTTCCGTCACCGTCTCGTGGGTGCGCTGCTCACGGATGATGCGACTCCGGCTCCGCCGGATCGCGACACGGACATCGAAGCTTTACAGCTCCACATCGGTGTTCGGTATCTGCTGCTTGCGCCTCTGTTTGGCTACAGCTTGCGCAAGTTGTACGTCGATGGTCGCACGTCGAGACTTCTCGTCTTGCGTGATGGTCTCGAACAAACGTTCGAGCTCGGAGAATTTCGAGCGCGCGTGCGAGCGCATGTGCGTGAGGAACTGGAACGAGCGAGTGCGGGTTCGCGATCAGCGATCGATTTGACGCGCGTAGCCGAAGCCGAAGCGGCATCGCAACGTGGCGATTGGACACGTGTGGTGTCGTTGCTTGGTGCGTGGCCTGCACCGCTCGCGATCTTCTTGCGTACGCCAGAAGGTCAGATGCTCACGCCGGATGCTCGAGGGCTCATTGCGAAAGGCCTAGGTTTACTGGGCACTGCGTGTGTGAAGCTTGGCGAAGAGCATCAAGGCGAAGAGGTCATGCGTCTTGCCGTGCAATACGCGCATGACGGTTCTGCAGCAGCGGACATTTTCAGGCGTCTTGGCGAAGCGCAGCTAGAGGCTGGACGTGCAGGCGAAGCAATTGGTGGACTACGTCGCGCGTCGAGTTTGGGTGCTTCTCCCAAATTGATTTGGCCGCTCTTGGCGAAGGCATACGTGAAGCGTCAGCGATTCGTCGCAGCACTTGCATGTGTGCGTGAAGCGCGAGCGGCGGGCGTGCCCGACATTGATTTGCTCGAGGAGATTCGAGAGATCGAAACTCGCTTGGGCACGGCACTCACCGCTTTTCGAGGACTTGTCTTGAGCGCGAAAGGCACATAGAAGGTGTTCTGCGGGCTTCTAGAAGCCTGCAGAACACCCTCTTGGTCCGATTGACACCGTAAGGCGTCACGGGTACAAAGCCGCTGCGATTCATCC
Source organism: Polyangiaceae bacterium (assembly GCA_031415295.1). Taxonomy (GTDB): domain Bacteria; phylum Myxococcota_A; class Polyangia; order Polyangiales; family Polyangiaceae; genus Polyangium. The sequence continues at coordinate 3,412 of JANORL010001412.1, forward strand.
GAGATCCATCGGACTTCGTAACAGTTGAAAACGGTCGCTATCGGGGTTGCTTGCAAGCCCGATAGGCCGACGATCGTTTCGTTCTCGAACGATTTTTGCAGAGCACACCGGAGCCAACGGATGGCCACCTACGTCCCTCTCTTTTTGCTCTTCATCGTCGCGGCAGTACTCGCCGGGGTGATGTTCACGGCCACGACGTTGCTCGGGCCGAAGAATCCGACGCCTGAAAAGATGATGCCGTACGAGTGCGGCAGTGAAACGACGGGCGGACGGTTTGTGAAACCGAGCGTCAAGTTTTACCTGACCGCGATCTTGTTCGTCGTTTTCGACGTCGAAGCAGTGCTGATTTACCCGTGGGCGGTCGAGTTCGATTCGCTGGGTTGGGTTGGTCTCGCTTCGATGGGATCGTTCGTGGCGTTGCTCGTCGTGGCCCTGTTGTACGTCTGGAAGAAGGGAGCGCTCGAATGGGAGACATGACCGCGACTGGCACAACGGTTCGAGTCATTGAAGGCTCGGAGACGGGGTTTGCCACGACGCGCCTCGACGCACTGCTCAATTGGGCGAAGAAATATTCGCTCTTTCAATATCCATTCGTGACGGCGTGTTGCGGAATGGAGTTTATGGCGATGGCGAGTCCTCGTTTCGACATGGCTCGTTTTGGCGCCGAAGCTCCGCGTTTTTCGCCGCGACAAGCGGATTTGCTCTGGGTTGTCGGGACAATCTCCCAACGTCAAGCGCCTGCACTTCGCCGTATCTACGAACAGATGGCGGATCCGAAGTGGGTACTCGCGTTCGGCACATGCGCATCGTGCGGCGGGTTTTACGACAACTACACGACGGTAGCGGGCATCGACAAAATCATCCCGGTCGATGTGTACGTACCCGGTTGTCCGCCACGCCCCGAAGCGGTTCTTGATGGATTGATGCTCTTGCAAGACAAGATCGCGCGAGGTGATCGCGAACCGGGGATCGTCAAGCCGCGGCGTGATGCCGCCGTGCTTGCGGGAAACCTCGTACAGCTCGGCAAGAAGGACAAGGCGGACCCATGAGCAAGCGGTTGCTCGAAATTCTTCGCGAAAAATTCGGGCCAGATGTGCTCGAAACGCATTCGCAATTCGGTGATGACACGGCGTTGGTCAATCCCGCTCGGTGGCTGGAGATCGCACGGTTTTTACGCGACGACCCGCGTTGTGCGATGAACATGTTCGTCGACATCACAGCCGTTGATTATTTGGGGCGACAAACCCCGCGCTTCGAAGTCGTCATGCACTTGCACTCGTTCGAGCGAGCGCATCGCTTGCGCCTCAAGGCACGCGTTGGTGACGACGAAGGTCAGAACGCAGATATCGATTCGGTCGTCTCGGTTTGGCGGGGCGCGAATTGGTTCGAACGTGAAACATTCGACATGTTTGGCGTGAACTTCCGCGGCCATCCCGATTTGCGACGGATCCTGATGTATCCGGAGTTTGTCGGACATCCGCTGCGCAAGGACTACCCCGCGGAAAAGAGCCAACCGCTCATCGAGTTCCGCAAAGTGCAGGAGAGATTTCCGCCGTTTGGCCCGGACGAGGGCATGTCGTTCGGACGCCAGACCCATGACTATCGTCGGGACGACCCCGGCGGCGAGGCGAACTGAATCATGGAACCGCTTGATCGAGATCTCGAAGAGGGGCTACTCGAGCTGCCCAGCGAGCCGATGATGCTCAACATGGGTCCCTCGCATCCCGCGATGCACGGCACCATTCGCATCGTTCTCGAATTGTCTGGAGAGCAGATTCAAAAGGCCGACGTGCAGATTGGTTACCTGCACCGTGGCTTCGAGAAGATGTGTGAACGTGGCACGTGGTCGCAGGTTTTCCCCTACGTCGATCGCGCCAACTACGTCTCGCCGATGCTCAACAACGTCGGTTACGCGCTCGCAGTCGAGAAGATGCTCGGCGTGACTGTTCCCGAACGCTGTCAATATTACCGCTTGATACTCGGCGAACTCGCACGCATCTGCGACCACATGATCTGCTCGGGCGCCATGTGTATGGAGCTCGGTGCGTTCACGCCGTTTCTCTATTACGCCCGCGCTCGCGAGAACATCTGGGACATCTTCGAAGAAGAGACAGGCGCTCGTGTGACGCACAGCTTCGGTCGCGTGGGCGGCATGGCCGATGCCCCGTCGAAGTACTTCAAGCAGATGATCACCGCTGCAGTTCCGCGCGTACTCGCTTGCATCGTCGAAGGCGAGAAGATGCTGCTCAAAAACCGCATCTTCCTCGACCGTCTCGAAGGCGTTGGCGTGATGCCAAAAGCCGATGCGTTGGCGCTTGGTTGGACGGGCATCGTGCTTCGAGCAAGCGGCGTTCCGTACGACGTGCGCAAAGCGCATCCGTATTTGGTTTACGACCGTATGGAATTCGATGTGCCCGTCGGCACGACGGGCGACAGTTACGATCGCTTCATGTGCCGACAGGAAGAGATTCGTCAGTCGGCGCGCATCATCGAGCAAGCCTTGGCGCAGATGCCCGACGACGGACCGATCAACATCGACGATCCGCGCATCGTCATGCCTCCGAAAAGCGAGGTGTACTCGACGATCGAAGGAACGATTCAGCACTTCAAGATCGTCATGGAGGGCATCAAGGTGCCCGCAGGCGAGTGTTACTCGTACACCGAAGCTGGTAACGGCGAGCTCGGGTACTACCTCGTCTCCGATGGTAGCGGCACGCCGTTCCGTGTGCGTATTCGGCCTCCCTGCTTCGCCAGCACGCAAGGCCTCGAGCAACTCATCACGGGCGCAATGATTCCCGACGTGGTGCCGACATTTGGTTCCCTGAACATGATCGGCGGGGAGTGCGATCACTGAGATGGCAACGATCAAGATCGACGGGCGCGAAATTCCCTTTGAACAAGGGGACACCATCATCCGCGCGGCTCACCGCGCTGGGATCGACATCCCGCATTACTGCTGGCATCCGGGGCTCAGCGTAGCCGCCAACTGCCGCATGTGTTTGGTCGAGGTTCTACCGCCGCCGGGTCGACCGGCGATGCAACTCGACATTCTTCGTTGGGACGCCCAAAAAGGCGACTACGTCCCAGACCGCAAACCCAAGCTCGTTCCGTCATGTCAGCAAGCGTGTGCACCGGGTTTGGAGGTTCTGTCGCAGACGAGTGAACACGTCGACGAAGCTCGCGCGGCCGTGCAGGAACTTTTGCTGCTGAATCATCCGGTCGATTGTCCCATCTGCGATCAAGCAGGTGAGTGCCGCCTCCAAGATTATTGGTTGGAGCACCAACGAACCGGCAAACGCATGAAGCAAGAGGTCGTGCACAAGCCCAAGGCGGTCGTTTTTGGTCCAACGATCGTTTACGACGCTGAGCGCTGCATCATTTGCACGCGTTGCGTTCGTTTCTGCGAAGAAGTCGTGCAAGACCCCGTCCTCAGCGTTCGGGAACGCGGCAACTTGAACGAGATCATCGTTTCTCCCGGCAAACAGCTCGACCACGACTACACGCTCATGACCGAGCATGTGTGTCCCGTCGGAGCTCTCACGTCGATCGACTTTCGCTTCAAGGCGCGCGTGTGGTTCTTGCGTAGTGCTCGCACGGTTTGTCAGGGCTGCGCAACAGGATGCAACGCGTACCTCGATTACGATCCGCGCAGCAACACACCGCACCGACATCGCCCGCGCGACAACGAGCAGGTGAACAAGTACTGGATGTGTGACGAGGGCATGCTCTCGTACAAGCGCGCCGTGGAAAACCGCGTGCCGTCAGCGCTCGTTGGTGGTGAAGACGCGACCATCGAAGACGCTCTCGATGCAGTGAAAGAACAACTCGCCGGCATCGGTGACGACGTTTCGCGCGTGGCCATCGTGCTCAGCGCGCAACACTCGAACGAAGACAACTTCGCGCTGCTCACGCTAGCGCGCACGTTTGTCGGGGCCAAGAACCTGTACGTATCAGGACGCAAGCTCGGCAAAGGCGACAAGATCCTCATGAGCGAGGACAAGAACCCGAACACGCGCGGCGTCATGCAACTCGCAGGCACGATGGCTCCGAAGCCGATTGCTTCGCTGCTCGACGCGGTGAAAGCGGGCAAATACTCGTTCGTCATCGCTCTCGGGTCGGAACTCGAAGTCGACGAGAAAGAAGCGCTCGGGGTTCTTTCGAAGCTGAAGGGTCTCGTCACGATCGCCGCGCACGACGGACCACTCGTCCGCGCTGCGCACGTCGTTCTTCCAGCAACGGCATGGGCCGAAGCGGACGGCACGTACGTGAATCGTCAAGGTTTGTCTCAGCGTAGTGAGCCGGCGTTGAAGCCCCGAGGCGATGCGGCTCCGGGTTGGGATCTGGTCACGCGAGTGGGCAAGAAGCTCGGGTATGCGATGACCTTCAAGTCGCTTGCGGATGTGCGCCGGGGCCTCACGGCCGAGACGCGCACGGATGCGAGCGCAAATGGTGCAGCACGAACCGATGCCGATCGGGCGGCGACGAAGCCCGAGGTGAGCGCATGAGCCTCGTTGAACTCGTCTTAACGGTCGTCAAGATCGCCATTGTTCTCGGGTTTTTCCTGAACATGGCGGCACTTGGGGTTTGGGCGGACAGACGCCAAGGCGCAATGGTTCAGGACCGAGTAGGCCCGAACCGCGCGGTCATTTATCTGCCGAACATGCTCGCGCGAGCGATCGTCGTGGGCCCGCCAGCGCTGTTTGGCGTGTTGTCGATCTTCTTGGCGCTGCAAACAGTGCCGCCGCGTCTCGCGCTCGAGCGCCTCACCGTCAACGTGCAGATCGCCGTGTTCGTCACCTGGCTCAGCTTGCTGATCCTGTGCGTGACGGTGCAGCGAGGTGGCGCGATCAACAAGCTCGAAGAGATGTTCGAGGACATTGATCCGCGATCGATATTTTTCGGGGGCCTCGGCGTACATGCGCTTGGCCTTGTATCGATGCGTTTCGTGACGCTCGAGAATGCGGCCTCGGCATCACGAGCATCCGGGTTTGTCCTCGGCGCGGTGTTCCTCATCGTGGCGCTGTACGCGACGTCGCGCGTTCCGGAAGGAACGATTCCGCTACGTCTTGCAGGCACGCTTCATGGCATCGCCGACACGATCAAGATGATTTGGAAAGAGGATTTCGTCCCCAAGAACGCGGACCGACTCCTCCACTCGCTTGCACCGATCATCGCCATCTTCCCGGCGATCGTCGTGGGCGCGGTACTTCCATTCGGCAACGATCTCTGCTTCGCGGACAACGGCGACAAAATCTTTGGATTTGCCGACATCCCTTTGCTGATGAATGCCGTGCCGGCAAACGGCGCGTGCACAGGTTGGCGCGTACCGCTGCAGATCGCCGACCTCAACGTGGGCATCTTGTACGTCTTCGCGATGAGCAGCACGGGCATCATCGGTGCCGCAATTGCCGGCTGGGCGAGCGACAACAAGTTCGCGCTGCTCGGTGGCCTTCGCGCGTGCAGCCAGATGGTTTCCTACGAAGTCGCGATGGGTCTGTCACTCGTCGGCATCTTCCTCGTTTTCGGCAGCGTACGTTTGGGCGACATGGCGGTTTGGCAAGGCCAGAATGCATGGGGCGTCTTCGTGCAACCCATCGGTTTCTTGCTCTTCCTCACGGCCCTTTGTGCTGAAACGAAACGCGTTCCGTTCGACCAACCCGAAGGCGAAAGCGAAATCGTCGCGGGGTACTTCCTCGAGTACTCCGGCTTCAAATGGGGCATGTTCATGGTTGGCGAATACCTCGAGATGATCTTCGCCAGCGCCCTGCTCGTAGCTCTGTTCTTCGGTGGTTACTCGCTGCCCTTCATTCATCCCGACGGCATGACGATCGCCTTCGGTGACAACGTTCTGTTCCAGTACCGAATGACGCACCTCGCGGTCACCGTGATCTCGATGCTCGGCTTCTTCGGAAAGACGATCCTGGTCACGTGGGTACAGGTCTTCTTCCGCTGGACCTTGCCGCGGTTCCGTTACGACCAACTCATGAAGCTCGGCTGGACGAAACTCCTTCCGCTCGCAATCGCCAACATGATGGTGACGGCCGTCATTGTTTTCGCCGTGCGTAGTGCGGGTCCTGGCGCTGCTTCGTGGCTCAAGCTCCTCGGGGACTTGTCGCAAGGTCTCGTTGCAGGCTTGACGTTGGTCGGGTTTGTCGCACTGGTTGTCGGGTTGCTCGAACCGGTCGAGCGCAAGAAATTCCTCGCATCGTCGTCAGCGCGATTTGCTGCGGCGCTGGGTGGTGTCAAAACCGAGCCGCGTCAGGCATAGGGGTTTGGGGCGAAGGCGACCTGACGCCCCAAATGTTCAACCGGGGTTTGGGGCGAAGGGCGCCGACGGCGGCCCGAAGCCCCAAATGTTCAACCGAAGGGATCGAATCATGGCCAAGCGCACTGCTCAAACGTGGACCAAACCGGCAGCGGGACCTGTCACGGGCAAACCCATCGCCAGGCCACGACGAACCGCCGAAGTTCAGGCGTACTTCCCGGAGTTTTTCCGGGGCATGGCGGTCTCGATGCGCCACTTCTTCAAGAACACGAAAGAGATGGTGCTTGGCCAAAAGCCCGACCCCGTTCTCGAAGGTTTGGAAGAAGGCATCACGACGATCTGTTATCCGGAAGAGCGTCGTCCGTATCCCGAACGCTTCCGCGGCTTGCATCGTTTGACGCTGCGTGACGACGGCTCACCACGATGCGTGGCATGTTTGTGCTGCTCGACTGCGTGCCCAGCACAATGCATTCACATCGAAGCAGCGGAATACCCCGAGGGTGATTCCAAACGTGGATACGAACGTTTCCCGAAGACGTTTGTCATTGACGAACTACGCTGCATCTTCTGTGGGTTCTGCGTCGAAGCGTGTCCGTGCGACGCCATTCGCATGGACACGGGCTTGCACGCGGTTCCGTACGATTCACGCGATCAGTTCATCTATCGCAAGGATCTCCTGATGGAGTTCACCGGTCGCGACGGCAGCCGCACGACCGAAAATCCGCGTCACGAACCGGGCGATCCTTCGCATCCGGGTCTTTCGCGCGACCATATGGATCACTGACCCAGAGCATGTTGAACAGGCTGCTGCGCGTTGCGCTGCGTCGGTCGGACCCACTCAGCGTACGATGTACGCTTCCGTCGTCCTCCCCAGCATCACACCGCTCTCAACGCCTGTTCAACACGCTCTCAATCTTTTCCCATCGCGTTTGGGGCGAATGACGCCGAAGGGCGATCTGAAGCCCCAAATGTTATAACAACGCCATGGGCGAGTACGAATCGGTCGTCGGGCTCGAGGTTCATGCACAACTGCTCACGCGCACCAAAGCGTTTTGCAGTTGCGCCACGAGTTTCGGGGATCCGCCTAATACTCATTGTTGTCCAGTTTGTCTAGGCCTACCTGGCGCGTTGCCTGCTCTTAACGCCGAAGTGGCTCGACTGGCAACCATTGCGGGGTTGGCGCTCGGGTGTTCGATTCAGAACCGCAGCGTCTTTTCGCGCAAGAATTACTTTTATCCAGATTCGCCAAAGGGATATCAGATCACGCAATACGACTTGCCAATTTGCCTCGATGGGTCGCTCGATATCGAACTCGGAGGGCAAACGACACACGTTCGGATTCGCCGGATTCATATCGAAGAAGACGCTGGAAAAAGCAATCACGGCATTGGGGATGAATCAGTTGTCGACTTAAATCGGGCGGGAACACCATTGATAGAAATCGTGAGTGATCCAGATTTGGGTTCGGGGGCGGAAGCGGCCGAATATTTGAAGCGTTTACGGGAGATTTTGATGTTCACGGGGGTGAATGACGGGAATCTCGAGCAAGGCAGTTTTCGATGCGATGCCAACGTATCGGTACGCAAACGCGGATCGGAAACGCTCGGGACGCGGGTGGAACTGAAGAATATCAATTCGTTTCGGTTCGTTGGAGAAGCGATCGACGGCGAAGCGCGGCGGCAGATCCATTTGTTGGAACGCGGTGATCGCATTCGCCAACAGACGCGCGGTTACAATGCCGAAAAGAAAGAATCGTACGTATTGCGCGACAAAGAGAGTGAATCTGATTATCGGTATTTTCCTGAGCCCGACTTGCTGCCGCTCTTGCTGAGTGATTCGTATGTCCAAGACATTCGTCATGAATTGCCACGATTGCCTGCGCAGATACGACGGCAATGGGCGAACGAACTGGGTTTGACGCCGTACGCGGCCGGGGTTTTGTCGGGGCATCCGGGTATAACGAAGTTTTTTGACGACACACGAGCGCTTTATGCGG
>JANORL010001413.1:0-5470 GCA_031415295.1 Polyangiaceae bacterium
GGCAGAGCAGTCGGCTCGTCTTTTGGGCTTTGGCCAAAAGACTTAAAGAGCCGCCTGCGGAGCCCCCCATCGCGACTGGCCTCGCGAAGCGCGCGTCCCACGCGCGCGCAGCGAGGGTGGAAATCACCGGACCTGGTTTCAGTTTGTCCGGTCCCAGATCACCGGACCTGGTTTCAGTTTGTCCGGTCCCAAATCACCGGACCTGGTTTCAGTTTGTCGGGTCCCAGATCACCAGGCCTGGTTTCAGTTTGTCGGGTTTCAACGCCTGTCGCGCGGAGGGGGACGATCGCCTCGCGGGCGATCGCGCGGAGGACCATCGCCTCGCGGGCCGTCGGGACGTCGCGGCGGGGGTGAAGCATCGCGTTCACGCGCCATGTCCATACGCGCCTTTGCTTGCACGCCAGCGTCGCCTTCAGGCAGTGGAAGAACCTCGCGTCGGCTGAGACGAATCTTGCCTTCGCGATCGACGCTGACAACTTTCACATCGGTGACGTCGCCTTCTTTGACGACGTCTTCAACGCGTTCGACGCGAATGTGCGCAAGCTCGGAGATGTGCACGAGGCCGTCGATGCCGGGGAGAATTTCAACGAACGCACCAAAGTCCGTGATGCGTTTGACGGTGCCCTTGTAGGTCGCTCCCACTTCAGGCTCCGCCGTGAGTCCCTTGATGATGTCGAGCGCTCTCTTGACCGCATCGCTGTCGGCGGAAGCGATGTTGACCGTGCCGTCATCGTTGACATCGATCGCCACACCCGTTTGATCGACGATGCCTTTGATGGTCTTGCCACCGGGGCCGATGATGAGTCGGATCTGATCGGGCTTCACCTTGATCGTCGTGATTCGCGGTGCGTACTGGCTCAGATCGGGACGAGCGGCCGGGAGTGCTTCGAGCATCTTGCCAAGGATGTGAATGCGTCCTTCGCGTGCTTGTTCGAGAGCTTGTTGCAAGATCGACCGAGACAAACCGGCAATCTTGATGTCCATCTGAATGGCTGTCACTCCGCGCGCGGTGCCGCAGACCTTGAAATCCATGTCGCCGAGATGATCTTCGTCGCCGAGGATGTCGCTGAGGATTGCGTGTTTGTTTCCTTCAGCGATGAGGCCCATGGCGATACCTGCCACGGGTGACTTCACGGGCACGCCTGCATCCATGAGCGAGAGGCATCCGCCACATACCGCGGCCATCGACGATGAACCGTTCGACTCGAGCGTCTCGCTCACGATGCGTATGGTGTAGGGGAACTGTTCTTGGGCAGGAATCATGCGCGCAAGGGCTCGTTCAGCGAGCGCACCGTGGCCAATTTCGCGACGACCAGGTCCTCGCATCGGCTTGACTTCTCCGGTCGAAAAAGGCGGGAAGTTGTAGTGCAGGTAAAACCTTTTCCAGCTCTCGCCCATCAAGCCGTCGATCTTCTGTTCGTCCGTGGAGGTGCCAAGCGTGGTCGTAACGATCGCTTGCGTTTCACCTCGTTGGAAAAGCGCGCTGCCATGCACGCGGGGCAAGAGGCCCACTTCGCACATGATCGGACGGATGGTGCGCGTGTCGCGGCCGTCGATACGTTTGCCCTCGTCGAGTACGTAACTACGAACGACGAATGCTTTGCGCTCCTCGAATTCGGCTTTGATGAGCTTCTCGTTGGCCAAATACTTTTCGGCGCCAAGCTCAGCCAAAAGCGTCTCGGCCATCTTCTTCTTGAGCGTGCCGTAGCCTTCGTAACGCGCCTTCTTGTCCGTGACGCGTGTCGCACCAGACAGATCGGCATCGACGAGTGCTGAAACGCGCTTCTTGATGCTTTCGTCGAGTTGCGCTGCGGTGAAGAGCTTCTTCGTTTTGCCGACTGCCACACGCATCTTTTCGATGAGATCGATGATTGGCTGAGCCGACTGATGCGCAAACATGAGCGCATCGATAAGATCGCTCTCTGTTGCTTCCGCCGCGCCACCTTCGACCATCACGATGGCGTCGCGCGAACACGCAACGACGAGGTCGATGTCGCACTCTTCGATTTCGGCGACCGTGGGATACGCGATGAATTCGCCGTTCTTACGACCAACGCGGATGCCGGCGATGGGCCCATTCCAAGGGATATCGGAGATGTGGAGGGCAGCGCTCGCACCGATCAACGCGAGCGTATCGGCTTTGTTCTGTTTGTCGCTCGACAGAACCGTGGCGATGATCTGCGTATCCTTCTTAAAACCGTCCGGAAACAGCGGCCGAAGCGGTCGATCCATGAGGCGGCACGTGAGGATCTCTTCGTCCCGTTGGCGCGCTTCACGCTTGAAAAACCCGCCGGGGATCTTTCCGGCAGCGTAGGTTTTCTCGACAAACTCACAAGTGAGGGGAAAGAAGTCGAGCCCTGGGCGCTCGTCTTGTGACACGACAGTGACGAGCACCATCGTGTCGCCGCATGTGATCAGAATGGATCCATGCGCCTGCTTGGCCAGTCGGCCTGTCTCGAGCGTAAAGGCTCGATCGCCGACCATGACGGATTCGCGAACGTACATTTTCTGCGCTCTCTCTAGAGGCGAGTGCGCTCCCAAACTGCCGCGACGCTCGAACGCATGGCGGATCTTCTTCCTCGATTCCTGCTCAGTAGACCTAGATCTCTGCTGAACACGAAGCGAAGTAGAAGACGCTCCGTTGCGTTCTTGGCCGTGGGGGAACACCCCCGCGCCCTTTCAATTGTCCAAACCCAAAATTTCGTTTCAACTTTGTCTCTAGAACTTCCCGGCGATCGCCGCCACTTTTTTTGTGACGAAACGTGCGCAGGAGTGGACAAACCGTGGATCACTTGCAGCAAACCAAATGAGAAAAGCCCGTGTCCCATCGCGGTTTGACCCTACGGAACACGAGCTTTGTTTGTCACGGATGACTTGGATGACTTGGATGACGCGGATACGAAGTCCGCGACCAGACAGACTCTACTTGCGGATGTTGAGTTTGGTGATGAGCGTGCGGTAACGCTCGACGCTGATGCCCTTCATGTAGTCGAGCAGGCGACGACGCTGGCTGACGAGCTTCAACAAACCACGACGCGAGTGGTGGTCTTTCTTGTGGGTCTTGAAGTGCTCGGTGAGCTGCGTGATGCGTTCGGTTAGAAGCGCGATCTGCACCTCGGGAGAACCTGTGTCGCCCTCTTTGGTGCCGTACTTCGCGATGACCGTTGCTTTATGAATGGGATGCAGCATGGGGATTTCGATGCTTCTGACCAATCAAACATGCTGCCGAGCATGCAGACGGTCGAGAGACACCCGAAGCTCAGCACGTGCCCGGAGCGGTACGAGCCAAAATTCAGGTCAAACAAAACGGACGCGCAGTATACGGGCGCGGAGCATCTGGTCAAGACATCAACGGCGACGGGAGGCGGTTTGTCCAACATGCCTGTTCGTCGTGGTTGTCCACAAGGTGCCAGGCACTTTTGGAAAGGTGCAAAGGTGCCAACCACTTTTGAAAAGGTGCCAACCACTTTTGAAGAGGTGCCAACCACTTTTGAAAAGGTGCTGAAAAGGTGCCAACCACTTTTTAGCGTCGTCGTCGAGACGACTTGTCTCCGCCTTGACGAACGTAGGGCGGCGGCGGCATGTCCAACGACGCGGCGGCGCCACGAATACCCGATTTACGATCAAGCCAGCTTTGAAGCATCACCGCCGCGGCGACTCCATCGACAAGCCCCTTTTGCCGACGCCCATCCACTCCACCTTGCCGCAACTTCCGTGATGCTTCTACGGTCGTCCATCGTTCATCGAACAGCTCCACCGGAACTGAGGTTGCGGCGTGAATCTCACGCGCCAACGTCTCGACCTTTGCGGCCATAGCCCCCGCCTCGCCGGACATATCGAGCGGCAAACCAACAACGAAGAGGCCTACCCCTTCTTCGCGAACCAGTTCCATAAGCGCAGCCAAGAGCGCCCTTTTGTCGCGGCCATCCAGCGGAGGGCGAACGTGGGCGAGCAACCCCAATTCGTCGGCGACAGCCACGCCAACCCGGGCCTTTCCAAGGTCGAGAGCACAAGCACGTGGTTGGCCGGGACGCTCTTGCATGTTCGGACAAAGGGAGGGCCAACCTCGCCAAACGTCAAGACCTTCGGTCCTAACTTGACCCATCGTTGGTCTCCGACCATAAGCCGCGGCGGATATGGAGCTTCGCGCAGTCAAAGGAATGAACGACATCCTGCCTGACGAGGCAGTGCGTTGGCAGCGACTCGAGTCGGCGTTCCGAAACCACGTCAGCCACTACGGCTATGACGAAGTGCGAACCCCGATCCTCGAAGACACTGCGCTTTTCACGCGCCAAATGGGCGAAACCACCGATGTCGTCGAGAAGGAAATGTACTCCTTCGAGCGCCATGGCAATGCGCTCACGGTTCGTCCTGAAGGAACCGCCGGCGCCGCACGCGCATACGTCGAGCATCACGTACACACACGCGAACCGGTGTCGCGATGGTTTTACCTCGGACCCATGTTCCGCGGCGAACGCCCCGCCAAAGGAAGATACCGGCAGTTTTACCAAGCTGGTTGCGAGGTCTACGGCGATCCCGGCCCAATGGTCGACGCCGAAATGATCGAGATGGTGCATTCGTATCTGACGCGCGGCGCCCCACACGGACTGGGCATTCCGAACATCGAAGTGCGTCTCAATTCACTCGGCGCATCCGGTACGCGTGAACGTTACGCAGCTGCACTGCGGCAGTTTTTCGAACCTCGGAAAGACAAACTCGGCGAAGATTCACGACGACGCCTCGAGAAAAATCCGCTGCGTATTCTCGATTCGAAAGATCCACGCGATCGTGAACAAGCCGAAGGAGCTCCGTCAATATTGAGCATCCTCGACGAAGCAGATCTGGCGCACTTCAACAGTGTGAAACGGTTCCTCGACGACATGGGTGTGCCTTACGTGGTCGATGCAAATCTCGTCCGCGGACTCGACTACTACACGCGAACCTTGTTCGAACTCGTCACAACGACCGGAGACCTTGGAGCGCAAAGCACGCTCGTGGGTGGAGGTCGTTACGACAACATGATCAGCGAACTCGGCGGCCCGAGCGTTCCGGCGATTGGTTTTGCGATGGGCATCGAACGACTGCTCACGTTGCTTCCGGCAGATGTGTCACGAGACAAACCTGCGGTGTACATTGCACCTCTTGCCGCGACATGCGCGAGCAGAGCGATCGTGCTTGGGCGTGATTTGCGACGACTTGGCGTACGAACGGAGGTCGATGGTCGCGGCGGCAAGATCAAAGCGATGCTTCGTCGTGCGGACGCTTTCGGTGCAAAGTTGTGTGTGCTCCTTGGTGAAGGAGAACTCGAACGTGGTGTCGCAACGGTGAAGGATCTTGCGCGTCACACCCAGATCGAGTTGCCGCTAGAAAGTGTTGCCGCGAGTTTGGCGGAGCAGATGCGGACGACTGCACCCATTGAACATCGGCAGGACAAGGCGTGACGGGCAAGCCGCTTCGGAAACACGTTTTG